>JBICIB010000626.1:0-5690 GCA_043101415.1 Planctomycetota bacterium JB042
ACGAGTGGATGCGGCACGGCGCGTCGATCGAGACCTGGAACGGCCTCCTCGTCGTGGTCCAGACCGACGAGATGCACGCCCGGACCGAGGAGTTCCTGAACCTCCTCCTGAACCGGGGCCGCCGCCCGGAGGCCCCGCCGCCCGCCTGGCGGGAGGCGATCGAGCGGAAGCTCGACCGGAAGGTCTCGGTCGAGTTCGAGGAGACGTCGATCCAGGACGCCGTGCGGGAGCTCCAGGCGAGCCACGGCGTGCCGATCGTCGTGTCGCCGGGCGTCCCCGCCGAGCTGTCGCTGACGCTCTCCGACGTGCCGCTCCGGACGGTGCTCGAGTGGATCGCGCGCCAGGCGGAGCTCCGGGTCGGGCTCGCGGACGGCGCCGTCGTCCTCGGCGAGTCGCTCCCGTTCCGGAACGAGATCTACGAGGTCGGCGACCTGGTCCGGCCGGGGACCGACGAGGCGCGGGGACTGCGGAACCACCTGGTCGACATGATCCGGATGCACGTCGACCCGGAGTCGTGGGACGAGGACCCCCGGCTCTCCATCGCTCCGGCCGGCCGGGACCTCCTCTGCGTCCGCCAGTCGGAGTTCGCCCACGCCCGAATCCGGTCGATGTTCGCGGCGATGCGGCGGGCCCTCGACCGGGACGGCTGATCGCCACTTCACCGCCTGCCCCGTCCGGCCCGGACTCCGACTCGATTCCGGAGGGCCGGACGTCCGATGTTCGAGAGCGGGGACCGGTCGTCACAGCCCGCTGAAGGAGTGCTGTGGGTGCGAGGAGCCGCCGCAGCCCCGCATGACTTCTTCAGCGGGCTGTTAAGATGGCGCCCCGGTCCCGCGGCCCGTGCGACGGCGCGCGGTCTCGAACCCCCCAAATCTTTGGCAGGCAGTGGGAAACGTCGGTTCGATCGAAGAGCTCCGCCGGGTCTGTCAGGACCCGGTGCGCCACAACAACGACCTCGCCGGCGCCCTCTACGGGTGGCGGGTGTCGATCTACGTGACGTCCCTCTTCCTGCGGCTCGGGCTGTCGGCGAACACGGCGTCGGTCCTGATGCTCGCCTCCGGGCTGTCCGGATCGCTGCTGCTCCTCCTCCCCGGCTGGGGGCGCGTCGCCGGCGCGGCGCTCGTGACCGCCGCGTTCATCCTCGACTGCGTCGACGGCGAGATCGCCCGATACCACGGGATCGACTCGTTCCGCTGGGCCGCGTTCGACTACATCCACCACATGACGGTGAAGGCGCTGTCGTTCCTCTGCCTCGGCATCGGCGCGTGGCTCGAGTTCGGGAACCCGTGGACGATGGCGCTCGGGGGGATCGGGTCGGTCTTCTGGCTGATGCTGATGGCGATTCGCGACCTCGGCCCCGCGCTCTTCACGAAGAAGATCGTCCAGAACGACGGGCGCTCGGGGAACCCCGCGTACCGGAGGCTGGTCGACAACCTGAAGCGGGTCGCGGCGGACGAGTCGGAGCGGCCGAGCCCGGAGGACGAGTCGGTCGACGTCTGGGGGAAGGACTTCCGGTTTCGGCCGTGGATGATCCGGACCGCGCTGGTGTCGTTCGACATCGCGGCGCCGCTCCTGCTGGTCGCGGCGCTGCTCGACCGCCTGGTCGGGGCGGAGATCGTGTTCGAGCTGGCGGTCGCGCCGACGACCGCCCTCCTCGCGCTCTACGCGGTCCTCCTCCCGGTCCACGCGATCGACCTCCTGTACGTCGCGATGCGGAAGGGCGAACTCCGGGACGAGCTGTACGACCTGGCGCGCCGGGTCGAGCGGTTCCGGAAAGAGAAGTGAACCGAGCCGGATCTTCCGGTAGACGAGGTCCCTCGTGTTCTCCGACCGCCACGCCGTCCGACTCCCCTCCTCCGCGCCGCCGCGACTCGTCGCGCTGGTCGACGTCGAGGAGGAGTTCGACTGGGACGCCGACTTCGACCGCGGCGCCACGCGGTTCGCACATCTCGACGAGCTGGAGCAGGGGCTCGACGCGCTCGCCGGCGTGGACATCGTCCCGGTCGGCGTGATCACCTACCCCGTGGTCGAGGACGACGCCGTCGCCGCCCGGCTCGAGCGGTGGGTCGCGGACGGGAGGATGATCGTCGGCGCGCACCTCCATCCGTGGGTGACGCCGCCGTACGACGAGGTCGTCGACCGGCGGAACTCCTTCCCCGGGAACCTCCCGAAGGAGCTCGAGGGAGCGAAGCTCGCCGCGCTGACGGCGCGCCTGGAGGAGCGGGTCGGCGAGCGGCCGCGCGTCTACCAGGCCGGCCGGTACGGCGCCGGCCCGAACACCGCCGCGCTGCTCGCGGCCGAGGGGTACACGGTCGGAATGAGCGTCAACCCGCCGTTCGACTTCTCGCCGCAGGGCGGGCCGGACTACTCGCGCGAGGGGGCGACGCCGTTCTGGCACGGAGAGCGGAGCGCGCTCCTCGAGCTCCCGATCACCGGCGCCTTCGTCGGCTGGGCCGGCGCCGGCGGGGGCCGCATGCTCCATCGCCTCGCCGCGACCGACGCCATGACGAGGGCCCGGCTCGGCGGACTCCTCGCCCGGGTCCGCGCGGTCGAGCGCATCCGCCTCTCGCCGGAGGGGCAGTCCCTCGCGGACATGCAGCGGCTGACGCGGGCGCTCCTCGCGCGCGGGGAGCGGGTGTTCGTCCTCTCGTTCCACTCGCCGTCGCTGGCGCCGGGGTGCACCGAGTACGTCCGGGACGCCGAAGAGCGGGAGGCGTTCCTCGCGCGGTGCACCGGGTACGCGCGCTGGTTCGTGGAGACGATCGGCGGGGAGACGTCGACGCCGCTCGAGGTGCGGGAGACGCTCCTCCGGGAGGCGCCGCCGCCGACGCCGCGCGGCGAGGCGATCGCATGAGGGTCCTCGGGCTCTCCCCGCTCGACAAGGACGCGACTGTCTCCCTCGTGGAGGACGGCCGCGTGCGGTACGCCGCCGCCGAGGAGCGGTTCAGCCGGGTGAAGCAGCACGCCGGCTTCCCTCACCTCGCCCTCGCGGACGCGCTCCGGTTCGCGTCGATCGGACCGGAGGAGATCGACGTCGTCGCCTACCCGTTCCTCGACGCGGCCGGAGAGGAGCGGCTCATGCGGCGGGCGTTCGAAGAGGAGGCGATGCACCTCCGGGAGTCCCCGGCGCCGTCGCTCGACGACGCGCTCCGCGCCGCCGAGTCGCGCGTCCCGGCCGGGCGGCCGCCGGTGAACGGGCTGTCGTCGGCGGACGCCCGGATGCGGAAGGGGGCGGCGAAGGAACTCCTCTACCGCTGGCTCGGCGTCGGGCCGCTCGCGTCGGCGACGTCGCGGCGGCTCTCCCGACGGTGGCTCGAGCGCGCGGTCCGCGATCACCGCCGCTGGCAGGAGGACCTCCTCGCGGGGCTGCGCGAGCTCGGGTTGGAGCGGAAGCTGAAGCGGACCGAGCACCACGTCTCGCACGCCGCCAACGCGTACCTCGCCTCCGGGTTCGACCGGGCGCTCGTGGTCACGCTCGACGGGTACGGGAGCGGGCTGTCGGGATCGGTCGCGCTCGGCGAAGGGGGGCGGATCGCGAGGAAGCACGCGCTCCGGTTCCCCGACTCGCTCGGCGCGTTCTACGAGTCGGTGACGTCGTCGCTCGGCTTCCACCCCGACCGGCACGCCGGCAAGATCGTCGGGCTCGCGGCGTACGGCGACCCGGACGTCCTCTCCGACGCCGTGCGGACGCGGTTCGACCTCGCGAACGGCGACCTGCGGATCCGCCAGAACCTGAACGTCTTCTTCTCGCGTCACCTCGCGGCGCGCTTCCCGATGATCGACGTGGCGGCGGCGTGGCAGCACGTGCTCGAGGTCGCGGCGTGCGCGGTCGTCGACCACTGGCGGCGGGCGCTCGACGTCGACACGGTCGTGCTCTCCGGAGGGGTCTGCGCGAACGTCAAGATGAACCAGCGGATCCACGCGCTCGACGGGATCGCGCGGACGTTCGTCTACCCGAACATGGGGGACGGCGGCTGCGGCACCGGGCTCGCGATGCAGCTCTCGTGGCCGGGAGGGGTCGGCGAGCCGATCCGCGACGTCTACCTCGGCCCCGAGTTCGCCGAGCACGAGCTGCTCGCCGCGCTCGAGGCCGAGGGGCTCGAGGCGACGCGGCCCGAACCGCTCGCGGCGGAGGTCGCGCGCCTCCTCCACGCGGGGAAGGTCGTCGCGCGGTTCGCGGGGCGGATGGAGTACGGGCCGCGCGCGCTCGGGAATCGCTCGGTCCTGTATCACGGCCGCGACCCGGCGGTGAACCAGTGGCTGAACCAGCGCCTCGGCCGGACCGAGTTCATGCCGTTCGCGCCGGTGACCCTCTGGGAGGAGCGCGAGCGGTGCTACCACGGGCTCGCCGGCGCCGAGCACGCGGCCGAGTTCATGACGGTCACGTTCGACTGCACCGACTGGATGAAGGAGCGCTGCCCGGCCGCCGTCCACGTCGACGGCACCGCGCGCCCGCAGCTCGTCCGCCGCGAGGTGAACCCGGAGTACCACGACATCGTCGCCCGGTACCGCGACCTGTCCGGCGTGCCGTGCCTCGTCAACACGTCGTTCAACATGCACGAGGAGCCGATCGTGTGCACCCCGCGGGACGCCGTGCGCGCGTTCCTGCGCGGGCGGATCGACGCGCTGGCGCTCGGCCCGTTCCTGGTCGAGGCGCCGTCCTCGACGTGACGGCGGCCCCTCGCGGCCCCCGCAACACCGTCGACGGACTGCTATCCTCCATCCCGTGAAACGCCTCGCCCTCCTCCTCGTCGTCGCCGCCGCCCTGTTCGGGGTCTACCAGGCCGTGCTCGCGCTGGTGCGGGCCCACGTCGACGGGGAGATCGAGAAGAACGTCGGCGCGACGCTCCCGGCGTTCTCCCTCGAGGACACCGCCGGCCGCACGTGGTCGTCGGACGCGCTCGCGGGGAAGGTCGTCGTCCTGAACTTCATGCGTTCGGCCTGCTCGAGCTGCGAGAAGGAGAAGCCGGCGGTCCGCGCCTTCGCGTCCGAGCTCGACCCGGACGAGGTCGTCCTCCTCTCGGTGATGACCGACCGGGTCGAGGGGTACGACCCGGCGACGACCGAGCGGACGCTCGCTCGGGCCGCGTTCGAGCACCCGTTCCTCATGGCCGACGCCGCCTTCGTCGACGCGTTCCACGGCGCCGGATGGGCGCACGTGACCCCGGTCACGTACTTCGTGCGGCGGGACGGGGAGATCGCGGCGAGCCTGCGGGGCGCCCAGTCCCTCGAGTCCCTCCGGGCCGGGCTCGCCCGGGCGCGCTGAGGCCCCCGCCGCGGAGCGTGGCCGCCGACGCGAGGGCGGTCGGTCGGGAGCCGACGGTCGGGTAGGATCCGCGGCATGGCCCGCCGCAAGCCGCACAACCCGAACCTGAGCGAGTCCGGCCGGATCCGGGTGGCGCGCCGGGCGGCGACCGCGGAGGACCTGCTGGCGCCGGTCGACGCGGTGACGCAGATGGTCACCGCGCTGCTCGAGCACGCCGGCGAGCGGGTCGCGTCGATGCGCGAGGACCTCCGGAAGATCCGCGCCGCGGCCGGGACGTTCCGCGAGCTCGCGGAGACGCTCTTCGATCACGCCGACACGAAGGACCTCTCGGTGGCGTTCTCGATGAAGAACCTGCCGCCCGAGGAGCGGTCGGAGATGCGCACGCCGATGAACCACATGATCGGCTTCGCGGAGATCCTGCTGC
>JBICIB010000627.1:0-3053 GCA_043101415.1 Planctomycetota bacterium JB042
CGATCCGCCCGACGTCGAACACCGGCACCTCGAACGCGGGCATGCGTCGCCTCAACTCGTCAGCCCCGGGTCCGCCCGGGTCGAACAGGTCGGCGAGCCGAACGATCGACGGCGCCGGTTCGACCCCGTGGAGGAGATCCGCCGTCCTCTTCCCGAGGTCGCCGTCGATCATCCGCCCCGATTCCAGGCGGATCGTGCGCAGGTCGATCCCGACCAGCGCCGCCGCCGGCAACGCCGCTCGGAGCAGCGCCCGCGCCTCGGCGGGGCGGGAGAAGACGGTCGCGAACAGGCGGTCGTGCGGCGAGCGAGACGAGGGCTCCATGCCGACTGGTCGTCGGACCGGCCCGCACGGTTACGGCATTCTCTACGGCGTGGTCGCGCGGAGGGCGTTCGAGAGGGAGACGCCGACCGGCGCGGCCGCGTCCGCGATCGCCCGCTGGAAGAAGATCTCGAAGTCCGACGGGAAGCCGGCCGGCCACGCCGGGACGTTCAACGACGCGGCCCCGCTCCCGTCCGTCGCCCCCACGAACTGGACGATCGGCGCGACGGTCGGGAGGAGCGTCCCTCCCTCGAACGAGAGCGGGTTCATGCCCGGCGACACGAACAGGATCGTCGCGGAGTTCGGGGCGGCGTCGACCAGGTCGACCGACACCGGGGTCCCCGCCTGCAGCGTCCCCGTCCCGGAGAGCTTCGGCGGCCCGTTCACGCCCGGCAGCGGAAAGCCGAGGTCCGCCCACGGCCCGTTCGTGGTGACGATCCCCTTGCCGAACACGTTCCCGTCGGGGTCCTGTCCGGTGACGTTGATCGAGCCGAGGGTCGTCGGGCCGAGCGGGATCGCCACCGTCCCCCCGGTCCCGGTGTACGCGTTCGCGAACACCTCGTCCGGACCGCCCGGCGGCCCCGGCTTCCAGGCCGACACGAGCACCCCCGGCACCGGCGAGCCGTCCGCCGCCCTCACCAGGACCGTGAGGAAGCACGGGTTCGCGCCGCTGCAGACCTCGATCTCGTCCGGCGCGACGAGCGTCAGCGACGCCGGCTTCTTCGTCCGGACGCGGAGGAACGGGTCGCCGAGGAGCATGGACTTCCAGGCGTTGTCGCCGGGGACCTCATCGGTCGCCTCCGCCTCGGCCCAGGCGATCGCGTGGGAGTGGACCCGGAGCCCCCGGTCGTAGACTGCCTCGAACATCCGGCGGGCGAGCGCGTCGTTCTCCGCCGTCCCCGACACGACGGTCGACCCGTAGTGGGCCACGCCGCCGCCCCCCTGCCCGTCGTCCTCGAGCCAGACCTCGCCGAGGGAGTCCGAACCAGAGAGGCTCGAGTTCGTGCAGGAGAACGACCAGACCACCGGCGTGACCTCGTTCTTCAGGTCGAGCACGTCGTTCTTGTGGAACGACTCCCCCGCGAGGTTCCAGCTCGCCCAGGTGTTCGCGGTCCCGTGGCCGCGGTACGCCACCACGCCGACGCCGTCGTCGATCTCGTTCCGGACCGACTTGTCGCCCACGCCCGGCGTCGACCCGTACTTCTTCTTGAAGACCGGCGGCTCGGCGTAGGTCGCCTGCGACACCTCCTGCTGCGTCTGCACGTACTTGCCGGGCGCCCCGTCCGCGTGCGCCACGAGCAGGGCGTTCCGCCAAGCGTCGGTCGGCGCCGGGTCGAGCTCGTACGCGAGGATCTTGTCGATCTGGTGCGCGAGGTCGGCCCGGCCGTCGACCGAGAGCCGGCCGACGAACACCTCTTCGTCGAGGTGCGCGACGCCGGACGGCGACCCGTACGGATCGTCCGACGGAACCGTGTCCGCGGTCGGCGCGGGGCACGGCGGGACGACGTCCCGGTCGCCGACGAGGAGGCAGAAGTGGTCGTGGTGCGCCGGCCCCGCCTGGTGCCACGCGTCGATCGCCGCGCGGACGGCGCCGCAGGTGTTGCCGGTCGCCGACGGGAGGACGTGGACGCTCACCTCGAGGCCCGTCGCCTTCCGGTGGGCGACGAACGGCTCGAGGGCGGAGACGTACTCCGGCGGCGTGACCACGAGATAGCGTCCCTCGTACGTCGCCAGGTTCGGGACGATCACGCCGGTCCCCTCGATCTCCGGCCAGTTCAGGTAGGTCGCCGCGGCGAGCTTCGCCGCCCCCCGGCTGATCGGCGGGCTCGAGACGACGCCGCCGAGCGACTGGAACGTGCAGCGCATGTGCAGCGCGACGAGGAGCTGGCCGCCCGAAGCCTGCGGCCCCTTCCACTTGATCGGGTACGCCGTCGCGACGGCGCGCGCGATGCCGGAGAAACCGGGCCGGGGCGAGAGCGACGGCTCCGCGTCGAGCGCCGGGTAGGCCGCGGCGGCCCCGTAGATCGTCGAGTCGGCCGTGAACACGTCCGGCGACCCGTTCGGGTCGCCGGCGCCGGGGTTCTCCGTCGGGTCGTACGGCTCGTCGTTCCCCGGCTTCTCCTGCGGATGCGCGACGAACCCCGGGAGCGTCACCTGCGAGTGGATCGAGACGCTCTGGAGTTGGAGGAGCGGCACGTCGGTCACGTGCGCGAGCGGGACCCGCGCCACCGGCAGGTCCGGAGCGCCGACGACGCCGAGGTGGTCGAGCCCCGGGACCTCGATCCGGTGGTACGTCTGGCCGTCCGGACCGGTCACCTTCGTCGACCAGAAGCCGTGGACGAAGACGTCGAACACCGTCTTGTCGGCGGTCGAGGCGTTGCCGTCGAGGACGATCTCCGCCGCCGTCCCCGGAGGCTTCGCCGAGTTGAGCGAGACCCAGGTCTGCGCCGACGCGGCGCCGGCGATCGACGCGGCGAGGACGGGGACGAACAGTCGGGAACGAAGGCGCATCTCATCTCTCCTCGATCGACTCCTCACCCGGCCCACGGACCACGGGCACCCCCCCTCCCCGTCCGCCGGAATCGCCTCCCCGACCCGACACCCGAACCGCGAGAATTCTCTCCACGGTACCGTGTGAACGAGCACGACGCGGCCCGAGGGCGAGCGCGAACGCAAGGGTGCGGCACCGCTCGACCCGCCACAACTCCCTGTACCGCAACCACTCCCTTCGAAG
>JBICIB010000628.1:0-3204 GCA_043101415.1 Planctomycetota bacterium JB042
TCTGGCGGTGCTACGGCGCCCGCTGGTCCATGACTCCGTTCGCGTCGCTCCTCTCGCGGGCGGGCGTCGCCGCGATCCTGTTCGACGGCCGCGGCCGGGGCGACTCGACCGGCGACCCGCTGACGACGACGGCCGCCGACCGCGTCGCCGACGCGCGCGCCGCGTTCGCGTGCCTCGCCGCGCGCGAGGACGTCGACGCCGGCCGGATCGGCTACCTCGGCGAGAGCACCGGCGGCTGGATCGCGCCGCTCGCCGCCGACGGCCGGGACGTCCGGTTCCTCGTGCACGTCGTCGGCCCGGCCGAGGACGTCCCGTCCCAGCAGGGGCACGTGGTGCAGGGGATGATGCGGCGGTCGGGAGAGGAGTTCTCCGACGAGGAGCTCGCGGCCGCGTTCGCGTACCAGTCGGACCTCTGCCGTCACCTCGCGGCCGGCGGGACGTTCGACGCGTTCGCCGACCGGATCGCGGCCGCGCGCGCGACCCGCTGGGGCCGGTTCGCCGACACACCGGACGACTTCGACGTCCCCGGCCTGCAGTTCCTGAAGCACCAGTCGTACGACCCGACCGACGCGCTCCGGCGCCTCCGCGCGCCGCTGCTCGCGATCTTCGGCGGCGACGACTTCGTCGTCCCTCCGGAGCTCAACGTCCCGAAGCTCGAGGCGCTCCTCGCCGAGGCGGGGGTCGCGTTCGAGGTCGTCGTCGTCGACGGGGCGAACCACGACGTCTACCGCGCCGAGCCGGACTCGCCCTGGCCGTTCCCGAGGCCCCCGCCGTCGTACCACGCGAAGCTCGTCGAGTGGGTCCGGACGCACTCCGGCCTCGCCCCCGAGTGACGGCGGCGCGCGGTCAGCGCTCCGCGTCGCTCCACCACCCCTCGAAGAGGCGCGCCTCGTCGCGCGGCAGGAACGCCGTCGGCGCGACCTCGGCGTGGTAGCGGCGGAACGCGTCGGCGAACCCGCGCGGGTCGCGTTCGAACCGCTCCGCCGCGCGGTCCGACCCGCGCATCAGCCGCTCGAACCGGAGCCTCGCCACGAGGAGCGCGGCGAGGCGGACGCCGTCGGGCGCGGCGCGACGGAGCGCGGCGCGCAGGTCGTCGGGCAGCGTCCTGTCGTCGGCCGCCGTGCGGAGCGCCGCCGCCGGGTCCGCGGCCCGGAGCGCGCGGGCGACGGTCCGCTCGAACGAGGCGTACTCCGCCGGGAGGGTCACGCCACGACCTCCCGCAGCCGCCGCACCTCGTCGAGGAGGGGCGCGACCTCGTCCGGCCCGACCGTCCCCTCCATCCGCTCGAGCGTCACCGCGCGGAGGTTCGGGCAGCGCGGCCGGACCTCGGCGAGGCGGCGCCAGACCTCTTCCGGGACGGCGCGGTCGTGGCTGTCGAGGCGGAGCGTCCGCCCGTCCGGCAGCCACGCCGGCTCGGAGACGTCGCCGCCGGAGACGTGGATCTCGATCACCTTGTCGAGCGGCGCCCGGGCGAGCCAGGCGTCGGCGTCGAAGCCGAGGTTGTCGGCGTTGACGACGAGGTTGTGGAGGTCGAGCAGGAGGTGGGACCTCGGGCCGTCGAGCGCCGCGGCGAGGAACGCCGGCTCGTCGAGGGGGTCGCCGAGGGCGTAGTAGAACGCCGAGTTCTCGAGCCCGACCGCGGGGACGACCTCCGCCATCGCGAGGAGCCCGTCCCGGACGTGCGCCGCCATCGCGTCGGTCATGGGGACCGCCAGCGGCAGCATCAGGTTCTCGCCGTCGAGGTCGGTCACGCCGAGGTGGTCGGTCCACCAGTCGAACCCGAACTCCGCGTGCGTCCGCGCCGTCGCGTCGAGCCACCGCGCCCGCCGCCCGTCCCGATCCGGATCGGCGCTCCCCGGCGACCACCCGACGCCGTGCGCCGCGAACCGCTTCCCGTGCGCCCGCCCCAGCTCGAGGAACCGCGCGAAGAACCCGTTCGGGACGAACCGGTCCGGCGCCTCCCGGTCGACGGTCCAGAGCGTCTCCGGCGTCACCTCGAACCGGTCGACGAGCGGCGTCACCCCCTCGACGACGAGGTCGAGGAACGCCCGGTCCGCCTGCAGCGTGAACGCGACGTCGACCACCGGCGCACTCGCCGCTCAGCGCCCGGTGTAAAAGTCGAGGAACCGCCGCCCCAGCGGCGGGACGTGCGCCATGCCGCAAGGACCTCGAAGGCCCTCCTCCTCCCCTTCGATCCAGCCGCCGCAGGGCTCCTGAATCCCCCACCGCGCCCCCGGGGGCGCTCCCTCCCGCAGCCGCGTCGTCGCCGCCGCCGCGAGCGCCGACTCGATCGCGGCGCGGCGGGAGCGGTCGGACTCTCGATCGGAGCCCGCGAGCCGAGCGGCCTCGTGCGCGAGCTGCGCCGCGCCCCGATCGACGAGGGCGAGGTCGAGCGCGCCGACGTCGTCCGTGCGCTCCAAGTGCTCGAGGTCGGCCGCGGCGAGCATCGCCGCGCACCTCGCCGCCCTCGCGGCGCACGACCGCACGTCGCCGAGGAGGGCGCTCCGAAGACGCGCGCCGATCGCCGCGTTCCGGCGACGCACCCTCTCCTCCTCCGCCACCCGGCGGGGACCTCCGCGCCACGCCGCCCCGGTGCTCCGTCGGAAGCGCCCGTCCGGGTCGAACTCGAGCCAGCGCGCCGCCTCATCCCCGTCGGTCTCCACGAGGAGCAGCATCGGCTCGTCGGCCGCGGGACCGACGGCGAACGTCTCCTCGACGACCGTGCGGCGCGCGCAGACGACGTGCGCGAGGGCGAGCGGCGCCATCGCCTCGGGCTTCGCGTGATTCAGGAAGCTGCCGAGCTCGGTTCCTCGCGTGAGAGACCGCTCGAGCGGGAAGACGAGCACGAGGAGCGGCTTCCCGGTCCGTCTCGCGACGCCGCGCTCCCCGAGGAGCCAGTCCCGATCGAATGCCTCGAACCCCTCCGCCGCGGCCTCCTCCTCCGCCCGGCCCCACGCCACACCGGCGAGGCCGGCCGCGCCGAGGACGAGAAACCGACGCCGGTCGAGCCCCGTCGTCTCCCGCGCCGTCATCGGTCAGAGAAGAAGTGGAGGAAGCGGCGGCCGAGCTCGGGGGTGAAGCCCATGCCGCAGGCGATCATCAGGCCCGCCTCGTCCTCCTCCTCCCCCTCGATCTCGACGCCGCAGCCGTCGCTCGTCGCCCACTTCGCGCCGGGGGGCGGGACCTCCCGCAGGCGCTTCGCCG
>JBICIB010000629.1:0-14422 GCA_043101415.1 Planctomycetota bacterium JB042
AGCGGGGCGAGGGTCGGGGAGGTCCGCCGGAACCACTCCTCGAGCGCGCGCCGCTCGTCGTCGCTCCGGGCGTCGCCGCGGACGAGGAGCGCGTCGACGTCCGGCGGGACGACGTCGAACCCGTCCGGCGGCGCGCGGTCCGCGACGGCGAGCGCGAACCGTCCGATCAGGTGGCCCGATCCGTACCGCTGGGCGAGGCGCAGCACGATCGTCCGTCCCCGCACGCCGTCGAGCGGCGACGCGAGCGCGGCGACCAGACGATGGGGCCGCCCCTCGCCGCCGCCGATCGCCCAGCCGGTCGTCCGGTCGCCGTCGATCGCGTGCGCGGCGAGGAACGGCCCGGCGGACTGCTCGTGGTCGGCGCGCGCCGACGCGAACGCGATCGGCTCCTCCGCGCCGTCGTCGTCGACCAACGTTGCGGTCCACTCCGAGAGGACGAAGTTCCCGTGCGCGGTCCGCCCGGGACCGATCGGGAGCGACGGGTCGAGGAGGACGTCGAGCCGGAGCGCGGCGAGCGCGTCGACCTCGAGCGTCGCGCGGACCTCGAAGGCGTCGTGGGGCGGGAGCGGGCCGAACGAGAGGAGCGTGCCGTCCTCGAGGATCGCCAGCCGGCTCCCCGGCGTCTCGCCCGGCTCCCCGGCCCAGCGCTCCGGCCGGAGCGGGGTCCACGCGTCGGCCGACGCCAGCGCGTGCC
Organism: Planctomycetota bacterium JB042; assembly: GCA_043101415.1. Classification (GTDB taxonomy): domain Bacteria; phylum Planctomycetota; class B15-G4; order B15-G4; family JADJEK01; genus JAUIEL01. The sequence continues at coordinate 695 of JBICIB010000629.1, forward strand.
GTTCGAGGGCCGCCCGCTCGGCCTCGAGGGCGGGGGTCCAGGCGGCGAGCTCGGCGGCGACGCGACGGCGCTCCTCCTCGATCCGCGCCCGCGCGGCCTCGATCTCCGGCGTCGGCGCCTCGATCTTCGGCGCGTCGAACCTCGGCCCCTCGCCGCCCCCGCCGTCCTCCGTCTGGTCGAAGAACGCGTACAGGCCGAAGTACTCCTGCTGCGTGAACGGGTCGACCTTGTGGTGGTGGCACTGGGCGCAGGCCATCGTCGTCCCGAGCCAGACCGACGCCGTCGTGTTCACCCGATCGACGACCGCCGCCGCGCGGAACTCCTCCGGGTCGATGCCCCCCTCCTGGTTCAGCATCGTGTTCCGGTGGAAGCCGGTGGCGATCCGCTGGTCGGTCGTCGGCGTCTCGAGCAGGTCGCCGGCGAGCTGCTCGATCGTGAACCGGTCGAACGGGAGGTCCCGGTCGAACGCGTCGATCACCCAGTCGCGCCACCGCCACATCGACCGGCGGGCGTCCTTCTCGTACCCGTGCGTGTCGGCGTACCGCGCGAGGTCGAGCCAGTGGAGCGCCCACCGTTCGCCGAAGTGCGGCGAGGCGAGCGTCCGGTCGACGGCGCGCTCCCACGCGTCGTCGCGATCGTCCGCGGAGAACGCGTCGATCTCCTCCGGCGTCGGCGGCAGCCCGGTCAGGTCGAGCGTCAGTCGGCGCAGCAGCGTCGCCCGGTCCGCCTCCTCCGCCGGGGCGAGGCCGCGCCCGGCGAGGCGCGCCTCGACGAACCGGTCGATCGGGTGGTCGCTCCGCCCGGACGGAGACGGCGGCGGTTCGACCGCGCGCGGCGGGCGGTACGCCCAGTGGAGGTCGTACCAGTCCGCCTCGTCCCCCGGGTCTCCCGCCGCGGCGTCCGGCCACGGCGCTCCCTCCGCGATCCAAGTCTCGAGCGCGAGGACCTGCGCCTCGGAGAGCGGGCGCCCCTTCGGCGGCATGCGCTCCGCGCTCGAGCCGCTCCGCACCCGCCGGACGAGCTCGCTCGCGGCGGCATCGCCCGGCACGATCACGGGATCCGTCCCGAACCGCGCCCCCGCGAGCGCCGGCGCCCGCGCGTCGAGCCGCAGTCCGCCCTCCTGCCGGTCCTCGCCGTGGCAGGAGACACACCGCCGCTCGAGGATCGGCCGGACGTCGTTCGGGAAGTCGACGGACGCCGCCGGGAGCGTCGGCGACAGGGCGAGAGCGACGGCGAGTTCGAGGGGGAGACTCGTCATGGACGTCGGTGGGGGGGCGAGATCCCGGCGCGGAGCGTACCACGAGGGCGTCCGGGGTCGGCCGGAGAAGGAGGCGGGCGGACCCCGCTCTCCCCCAGTTCGTGGAGAGCGAAGCCCGCCCGCGCTCGGAGCGGCGTTTCGGTCGCCGTTACGGCAGCGTCATCTTGAGGCCGCCGGTCGCGGAGAAGCCGGTCGCCGTGCCGGCGTCCGCCGCGAAGAACTGCATGAAGACGTCGCCCGCCGGGGTGCCGGACGGGATCGTCCCGACGAGCTGGAGGGCGCCGGACCCGTCGAGCGGCAGGCTGACGCCCGAGCCGATCAGGCCGCCGACCAGGAGCGAGCAGCCGCCGCCGACGCCGACGTTCGCCTGCGCCGTCCCGATCAGCAGGAGGCCGGCCGCGTTCGGCAGGCCGCCCGCGACGTTCAGCGTGACGTTCCGGTTCGACAGGACGGTGCCGCTCCCCGAGATCGTCGGCGTGCCGGACGTGCCCGCGCAGCCGGCGCCGTAGTTCGTGAACGACCCGGCCGGCGAGGCCTCGATCGTGTAGAGCGTGAAGTCGTCGATGTTCCACCCGCCGAACTCGAGCCCGCCGTCCGACGTGAGGCGGTAGGCGACCTGCACCGACGGGTTGTTCGCCGCCATCGCCGAGATGTCGAGGTCGTGGAGCTCCCACGCGGTGTCGATCAGGTGGCCGCTGGTCGGGTTCTGCCAGACGAGCTGGCCGTTCACGCGGATCTGCGCCTGGTCGTACTGCGCCTCCTCCACCGCCAGCCAGCGGCGGTACTGGAGGTGGACGTTCGACACCCCGGAGAGGTTGAACGTCGGCGAGCGGAGCTCACCCGACGAGTTCGGCTCGTACATGCCGTCCCAGCCGGGGACCGAGAGGTCGGTCCCCCAGACCTGCGCCGGCGAGAACGCCGCGGTCGGGTCGGTCGCCTCGTTCGAGCCGGCCGGGTTCGCGCGGTGCCACTGGTCGCCGTTCTGGCCGCCGAGGCTGACGTGCGTCCACCCCTGGTCGGTCGGGCCGTCGAACTTGAAGCTCTGCAGGATCGTGACCACGCCGACGTGGTAGACGTCCTGCGGGGACGCCGCGCTGTTGGCGGCCGAGCTGGTCGCGTCGACGTTCCAGGCGATCGACGCCGGCGACGGGGCGCCGGGGATCGTCCCCGCGTACTCGTTCGGGTTCCCGGTCGGCGTCATCGCGACGGTCGAGGTCGGGCCGCCCGAGACCGAGTAGTCGATCGAGACCGTCGTGATCGTGCCGAGCAGCGAGGTCGCGTTCGCGACGATCGTGACCGGCTCGCCGTGCGGGACCGCGCCGTTCGACGCGGGCGCCGAGGTGACGGAGAGCGACACGTCCGGCGGCTTCGGCCAGCCGTACGCCTCGAACCCCTCGCGGATGTCCGTGATGTTCGGCGTGCCGTTGTTGATGTTGCCGTCGTTGTCGTCGAGGACCAGCCAGTGGTCGAGGATGACGTTGACGATCGTCTTGTCGTTGTAGGCGTTCATCCACGCGAGGAAGAGCGTGTTGGCGATGAAGTCGCCGGCCGCGTTCCCGTGGGTCTGGTTCAGGTTGTCGCGAGCGCGCCAGATCGCCGACGCCAGCGCCTGTCCCTCGGTGTGGACCGCGCCGCCGTTGCAGCTCTCGTCGCCGTCGACCGCGCACTTCTTGACGCTCGTCTGGAGCGCCGAGCGGAGGCAGCCGCCGCCGGTGAAGAACGAGTCGAGGCACGAGTTGTCGTTGATCGAGTACGCCCAGGCGTCGGCGTTCCCCTCGTGGAAGGCGCCGGACATGCCGAAGCCGCCCTGGTACTGCTGGTTCGCGTAGTGCCCCTCCTCGTGCAGGACGACGTCGCTGTACGAGGTGTTCAGGCAGTTCCCGCCGGTCCGGAACATGTTGATCGACCCGCCGTCGAAGTACGCGTTGCAGGTGTCGTTCAGGTTGACGTTCGTGGTGACGGAGAAGTCCATCGTCGAGTCGCCCGGATCGACCGCGACGACCCACTCCCGGAACGTGTTGACCCAGTAGAAGCCGGCGACCTCGGCGGTCGTGAACTGGCCCTTCGTGGGGTTGAAGAGGGGGTCGTTGTTCGAGCCGGTGGCGCCGGGGATCGTCAGCGTCGCGTCGGCGCCGGCCTGGTTGTTGACGTTGCAGTACGGGCCGCGCAGCTCGAAGAAGAGGTTCGTGGGGCCGGAGGTGCCGGTGTTGTAGAGGCCGTTCACGTCGGTCGTCGCGAGGACGTTCCCGATCGAGCTCCCGTTCCGGACCCAGAGGTTCTGCAGCGCCGGGACCTCCTGGTTCGTCGTCGAGTTCGGCTCGGGCCCGATGTTGCAGTTGCCGGTCACCTGGCCGTCGATGTGGAACGCGGTCGGCTCGATGCGGAAGACCTCGCCGTCCCCTTCCGCGGAGACGTAGATCCGGGCCTGCGCCGGCAGGTCGTCCTTGAACAGGCCGGGCGTCGAGAGCTCGAAGACCCAGGCGAGGGTCGCGCCGCGCCCCTGGATCGGGTTCTTCAGCCCGAAGAACGGGTGCGGGCCGATCACCATCACGTCCGCCGCGTCGACCGAGGCGGAGGCGAAGCCGAACTCGGCCGCGTACGCGGCGTCGGCGATCGCGAGCGCCCGGTCGTACGGGATCGCGTCGCGACCCGCCGCCGCGCCGGCGCCGGGCTGTCCCGTGGTGTCGAGGGCGAGGACGTCCCCGCTCGCCTCGTCGAACAGGATCGTGACGCTGCCGTTCAGGACCTCGATGCCGTCGACGACCTGGTCGAAGACGACGGCGACCTTGTCGTTCGAGCCGATGCGCGAGAGCTCGAGGTGCTTCGTCCGGCGGTGGCGCAGCTCGCTCGAGTCGAACCCGAACAGCTCGTCATGCATGTCGACCACCTGACGGGCCGCCGCCTCGAACGCGGCCGGCGTGCGCGGCGCGGTCGGGAGCGAGAGCCGGTCGCCGTACACGAACGTCGGGTTCCCCGTGATCGCGGCGGGTCGAACGACCCAGTCGCCCGCGTTCTGGGAGAGGAAGGCGTCGGCGGACGGACGCTCGGGGGCCGACGAGAGTTCCTGGGCGACCGCGGACGTCGTGCAGAGGAGCACGACCGCGCCCGCGAGGGCGGTCGAGACTGAGAGCTTGGACAAGGATCCGACTCCTGGGCTGTCCGACGAGGGCCGGCGACCGGACCTCGCTCGGGGTGGACTGAGGCAGCGGCGGGGCGGTCGTCCCGGAATGGGTCTGGGCTCGGGAAGCGACCGCGGTGCTCTGAGTAGACCCGAGATTCTCCGGGGAAACCGGAAAAAGATCAAGCGAGCCGCCCGCGAACGTCCCCCGTCCCGGTCAGTCGAACCGGGGGAGCGGCACCGGAACGCCGGTCTCGCGGTCGATCGACATCGCCGCCCCGGCGCGTTCGAGCGCGGCGGAGAGCGCCTCCGCCATCTCCCGGGTCCGCTCGGGCTCGGCGGCGGCGAGGTCGTTCCGCTCGCCGAGGTCCCGGCCGAGGTCGTACAGCTCGAGCCGGCCCCCGTGGAAGTGGACGATCTTCCAGTCCCCCTTCCGGAGCGCGCTGTACGGCTGGATGCCGGGGCCCTCGACCCCCCAGAAGTGGGGCATGTGCCAGAGGATCTCGCGCTCGTCGTCGAAGGCGCCGCCCGCGAGGACTCCGGCCAGGTCCCGGCCGTCGATCTCGAGACCGTCGGGGTCGAGGCCGGCGAGCGCGAGGAACGTCGGGAAGAGGTCGTGGGCGACGACCGGGACGTCCGACCGCGTTCCGGGGCGCGTGACGCCGGGGACCCGCGCGACGAACGGCACGCGCGTCCCGCCCTCGTACGCCGACCCCTTCCCCGAGCGGAGCGGGGCGTTCTGCGTGTGCGCCGCGCCGGCGCGGCCGTGCGCCGCGAGCCCGCCGTTGTCGGACGTGAAGACGATCGCCGTCTCGTCGAGGAGCTCGAGCCGCTCCAGCGCGTCGAGCAGCGCCCCGAGCGCCGCGTCGACCGACTCGACCATCGTCGCGTACGCCGCCTCGCGCGGATCGAGTCCCTCGTACCGTTCCAGGTACCGCCCGTTCGCCATGATCGGGGTGTGGACCGCGTACGGAGCGAACGAGAGGTAGAACGGCCGTCCCTCCGCGGCCGCCTCCTCGACCGCCGCCACCGCGCGCGCGGCGAGCACCTCGGTCAGGTAGACGTCCTCGCCGTGCGCCTCCTCGAGCCCCGGGACGTCCCACACGTCGCCCCGCCCCCGCGTCGCCCCCGAGAACCGGTCGGTCCCGAGGTAGCTCCCGGGAGCGCCCGCCGCGTGCCCCGCGACGTTCACGTCGAACCCGAGCCGCGTCGGGTCGGCGCCGGGCGTCCCGCGCGCTCCGAAGTGCGCCTTCCCGACGTGGATCGTGCGATACCCCGCCTCCCGCAGCCGCCGGGGGAGGGTGTCGTCTCGCTCGTCGAGCCCGTTCAGGCGCCACGCCGGCGGCCGGACCCGTTCGTGCCGGGCCGACGTGTCGCGCCCCTCGTGCAGGATCCAGTACGTGATCCCGGTTCGGGCGGGGCTCTTCCCGGTGAGGATCGAGGTCCGGGTCGGCGTGCAGACCGGCGACGACGCGTACGCCTGCGTCAGGGTGACCCCCTCCGCGGCGAGCCGCTCGAGGTGCGGCGTCCGGAACCGGTCGTTCGCGGCGGTCCGCTCGGCGTGGTGGGGGACCGAGACGTCCTGCCACCCCAGGTCGTCGACGAGGAACAGGACGAGGTTCGGGCGGCCGCCGCCCGCGTCGGCGGAGGCGAGCGGCGCGAGCGCGGCGGCGAGCAGGAACGAGCGGAGCACGGCGGACCTCAGGCGATCCCGGGCCCCTACCATAGGACGCTTCCGCGCCGCCCGGAGGCTCCCATGTCCCGCTCCCTCCCGACCGTCCTCTCCCTCCTCGTCGCCGTCCCCGCCCTCGGCGCCGACCTGGAGGAGGCCGCGCGCCGGCTGATCGATCACCAGCGCCGCGAAGGGCGCGCGTACGACCACCTGACCGAGCTGTGCGACGACATCGGCCACCGCCTCTCCGGTTCGCCGGCGGCGGAGGAGGCGGTCCGGTGGGGCGCGGAGACGTTCCGGTCGTTCGGACTCGACGCGCGCCTGCACCGGATCGAGGTCCCGAAGTGGGTGCGTGGGCGGCCGGAGGTCGTGCGCCTCACCGCGCCGCGCGACGTCGTCCTCCACGCGCTGGCGCTCGGCGGGTCGGTCGCGACGTCGGCGAACGGCCTCGAGGCGCCGGTCCTCGTGGTCGAGACGTTCGAGGAGCTGCGGCGGCGCGCCGACGAGGCCGAGGGGAGGATCGTCCTGTTCAACAAGCGGATGGGGCCGGACGGGAACGGCGGGACGCACGGGTACGGCGACGTCGTGCCGCAGCGCGTGGCCGGCGCGATCGAGGCGGCGAAGGTCGGCGCGGTCGGCTCGATGATCCGCTCGGTCGGCACGGCCGACTTCCGGCTGCCGCACACCGGGATGATGCGGTACCAGGACGGCGTCCCGAGGATCCCGCACGTCGCGATCGCGGCGGAGGACGCCGACCTGATCGAACGGCTCGTCGCCCGCGGCAAGCCGGTCCGCGTCTCGATGCGCCTCGACTGCCGGTCGCTCGGCGAGGTCCCGTCGGCGAACGTGATCGGCGAGCTGCGCGGGCGCGAGCGGCCGGACGAGGTGGTGGTGATCGCGGCGCACCTCGACTCGTGGGACGTCGGCCAGGGAGCGCACGACGACGGGACCGGCGTCGCGGCGTGCATCGAGGCGCTCCGGGCCCTGAAGGAGCTCGGCCTCGTCCCGCGCCGCACGATCCGCGCGATCCTCTACATGAACGAGGAGAACGGGCTCGCCGGCGGGACGGCGTACGCCGAGGACTTCGCGCACGAGCTCGAACGCCACGTCGCCGCGATCGAGATGGACATCGGCGCGTTCGGAGTCCAGGGGTTCGGGGTGAGCGCGGGAGAGGGGGGCGTCGAGACCGTCCGCGCGCTGGCGCGGCCGCTGGCGGCGATCGGGGCCGACCGGATCACCGAGGGGGGCGGCGGCGCGGACATCGGACCGATGCGCGCGCACGGCGTCCCGCAGCTCGGGCTCCGCTCCGACGCGACGCGGTACTTCGACTACCATCACACCGAGGCCGACACCCTCGACAAGGTCGACCCGGTCGAGCTCGGGAGGTGCACCGCCGCCCTCGCGTACCTCGCCTTCGCGCTCGCGGACGCCGACGAGCCGCTCCCCCGACTCGACGGCTGACCGCCCCGTTCCGCCGCTCTCCCCCGCCCCGCCCCGTCCGGAGCTCCGCATGCGCCGCCTCCTCGTCGTCCTCCTCCCCGTCGTGGTCGCCGCGTGCGTCCACGGCACCCTCTCGTGGTCGCTCGACGGCCGCCGGTTCGCGTTCAGCGGCCTGCTCGAGGACGACCGCGGCGAGTCGGACCGCGGCGGCCTGTACGTGTTCGACCTCGACGAGCGGTCGGTCACGCGGCCCGTCGTCACCGACGTCCGCCTGTCGACGCCGCTGTTCCTCGACGACGACCGGATCCTGTTCGCGGGACCGAGCTCGTCGGACGCGCCGACCCTGATCCTCTCCACGGTCGACCGCACGAACCGTCGGCGGCGGCCGCTCTGCCTCCTCCGCCTGCGCGGCCCGGCGCCGGTCGAGGACGTCGAGACTTCCGCCGGGATGATCGTGCCGACCGCGTCGGAGGACCGGACGAGGGTCGCGTTCAACGTGATCCAGCCGCACGCGCCGCCGACGATCGTCGTCGTCGACCTGCTCGACAAGATGCTCCGGATCCTGCCGGTCGCGGGGCTCTTCCCGGTCCTGACGTCCGACGGCCGGCGCGTCTCCTTCCTGGCGCTCCCCGGCGACGGGACGAGCGTCCGGACGATCGGCGAGGGCGCGAAGCACGAGCTGAAGGGGCTGATCGATCTGACCGGCGAGACCGAGGAGGAGTTCGGCTACGGCGAGACGCGCATCTCGGGGCTCGCGGTGTACGACCTCGATCGGAACGAGACCGACCTCGCCGTGCGGTGGAAGGGGAAGCTCGACGCGCCGCACTGGGCGGTCAGCCGGGACCGGAAGGTGTTCGCGGTCGCCGGCCGTCGCGGGGTCCTGCGGTTCGACCTCGACGCGGGGATCGCGACGTCGATCCTCGAGGACGAGGAGCTCCTCCGGGTGACGTTCGATCGGGACGACCGGTCGCTCCTCGCGGTCTGCGCCGGCCGGAGCCTGAAGGACCTGGAGGGCGCGCTCGTCCGCGTCACCGCCGACGGCGAGGTCGGTCGCGTCTTCGGCGGCCCGAGCGTCCCGAGGGTCGCCGCCTTCGGCGTGGCGCCCGACCGGCGGACGTTCGCGACGGTCCACACGAACCCGAAGGTCCGCGATCCGTTCGCGGTGGTGCACGACCTGTCGCTCGGGACGCCGACCGACGTCCTCCTGCCGGACGACCTCGACTCCGCGACCGAGCTGGTCATGCGGTGGAGCGACCGGCTGGGGGGCGCCGACGAGACCGAGCTCCGGATCTTCGACCTCGCGTTCAAGACGGTCGGCCGCCGCGTCGACGTGGAGGTCCCCGCGGACGATCCGCGCCGCGGCGAGTACGCGGCCCGGATGGCCCGGGCGAAGGAGGGGCGGTTCCGGAACCGCTGAGACGTCGCGGTCCGCCCCGCCGCGGAACCCCGCGCCGACGGACCGCGTTTCCCGCCGTGACAGGCGCCCTCGCGGGTGGCAAGATCCCGGTCGGTCCGTGTTCCCCCAGTGGAGTCCCGTGATGTCCCCGTTCCCCGGTCGCCGCGCCGCCGCGCTCGCCGTCCTCCTCGCCACCGCCTCCTGCTCCTCGATGTACTACGGGATGATGGAGTCGTTCGGTGTGGAGAAGCGCCACATCATGGTCGACCGCGTCGAGGAGGCGCGGGACGACCAGGAGGACGCCAAGGAGCAGTTCAAGACGACGCTCGAGCGGTTCAAGGAGCTGACCGGAGCGGACGGCGGCGACCTCGAGTCGACGTACAACGCGCTCGCCAAGGACTACGAGCGTTGCGTCGACGACGCCGACGCGGTGCGCGACCGGATCGAGTCGATCGAGGACGTCGCCGAGGACATGTTCGACGAGTGGCGGACGGAGATCGACGAGATCTCGAACGTCGACTACCGGAGGACGAGCGAGGACCTGCTGGACGACACGCGGCAGCGGTACGCGAAGATGATCGCGGCCATGAAGGACGCCGAGGCGAAGATGGCGCCGGTGCTCCAGGCGTTCAAGGACCAGGTGCTCTTCCTGAAGCACAACCTGAACGCGCAGTTCATCGCCCAGCTCCAGAACACCGTCCTCCAGATCGAGGGGGACGTCGACGTCCTGATCGCCGACATGGAGCGGTCGATCCAGGAGGCGGACGAGTTCATCGAAGGGATGAACGCCTCGACATGACCCCGGACGAGCGCCCGGCCCTCCGCCGGCTCGCGGAGGCGTGCGGCGTCGAGTCGGACTGGACGGACGGCAGCGGCGCGCCGCGGCGGACGACCGACACGGCGCGCGAGGCGCTCCTGCTCGCGTTCGGGATCGACGCCTCGACCGAGGCGCGGGCCGAGCGCGCCCTCGCGGACGTCCCTCCCGAGTCGCCCGAGTCGGAGGGCTCCGACGTCCCCGCGCCGCGGGCGTTCTCCCCCGCCGAGGCCGGCGCGCCGCGCGCCTGGGGCGTCTGGACGAACCTCTACTCGCTCCGCGACCCGCGGAACCACGGGTTCGGCGACCTCTCCGACCTCGCGCGCCTCGCCGAGCGGGCGGCGGCGGCGGGGGCGGAGTTCGTCGGGCTGAACCCGCTCCATGCCCTCCGGAACGGCCCCTCCACCTGCTCGCCGTACGCGCCGGTCAGCCGGCTCTTCCGCAACCTTCCGTACCTCGACGTCGAGGCGATCCCCGAGCTCGCCGAGTGCGAAGCGGCCGCGACGTCGCTCGCGTCCGCGCCGCTCCGGTCGCGGCTCGACGCGCTGCGGGCGGCCGACGCGATCGACTACGCCGCGGTCCGGCGGGTGAAGCTCGAACTCCTCCGGCCGCTGCACCGGACGTTCCGCCTTCGGCACGGCGCCGGGACGACGGCCCGCGGGCGGGAGTACCGCGCGTACCGCGACGCGCGCGGGCCGGCGCTCGACGACTACGCGACGTTCGTCGTGCTCGACGCGGCGCGGCGCGCGGCGGACGGCCCGGGCGCGTGGTGGCGGACCTGGCCGGCGGAGTGGCGGGACCGGGGGTCCGAGGAGGTGGCGGGGTTCCGGGCCGCGCACGAGGAGGAGGTCGATTTCGAGCGGTGGATCCAGTTCGAGCTCGACCGGCAGCTCGGCGCGGCGTCCGACCGGGCGCGCGCGGCCGGGATGAAGATCGGCCTGTACCAGGACCTCGCGGTCGGCTCGCCCGCCGACTCGGCGGACGCGTGGGCCGACGCGTCGTCGCTGGCGTTCGGCGTGAGCCTCGGCGCGCCGCCCGACGGGTTCGCGCGCGAGGGGCAGGTCTGGTCGCTGCCGCCGTGGAACCCGCTCCGGCTGCGCGAGCGCGGAGTCGAACCCTGGCGTCGCCTCCTGCGCGAGGCGATGCGGCACGGCGGGGCGCTCCGGATCGATCACGTCATCGGGCTCGAGCGTCCGTTCCTCGTGCCGGACGGCGCGCCGGCGCTCGACGGGGCGCCCGTTCGGTTCCCGGCCGCGGCGCTGTTCGGGGCGCTCGCCGAGGAGAGCCGCCGCGCCCGGACCGTCGTGGTCGGCGAGGACCTCGGGACGGTCCCGCCGGGGCTCGAGGAGCGGATGCGCCGGCACGGGATCCTGTCGTGCCGCGTCTTCGTCTTCGAGCGGACGGACGGCGGCGGCTTCGCCGACCCGGCGTCGTGGCCGGAGGAAGCGCTCCTGACCACGACGACGCACGATCACGTCCCGCTCCCGGGGTGGTGGTCCGGCGCCGAGCTCGAGCTCGACCGCGCGCTCGGGAGGATCGAGGACGACGGCGTGCTCGCGGATGCGAAGGCGGGGCGGCGCGCCGACGTCGACCGACTCGTGGACGTGCTTCGCGCGGACGGCGACGTCGATCCCGACGCGGCGGACCTCGACGCCCGCGCGGTCGTCGCCGGGGTGCATCGTCGTCTCCTCCGGTCTCCCAGCGCGTGGGTCGCGCTCTCCCTCGACGACCTCGCGGGGGAGGAGCGTCCGGTCAACGTGCCGGGCGTGACGCTCGAGCGGCACCCGAGCTGGTCGAGGCGCATGCGCGCTCCGGTCGCGCGGATCCGGATCCCCCGCGTCGAGCGGTAGGCCGCCACAAGTCCCGTTCTCGACGTCGATTGGGCGGGCGATCGGAAACGTCCGGACCCGGCTCCGGATTCGTGATACCTTCTCGACGTCAGGATCAATCGACACGGACATCATCCGATCGGGGGGCGACGCCGGCGCGCGAGAGCGCTCGTCGACGGGCGCCCTTTCGTCCATCGCCCCCGTCGTTCATCGCGAATCATTCGGCTCGGGAGGCACGGTTCCTTCGTGATCGGGACAGCAGCGGGCATCGCTTCGATGCCTGGAGGGTCGGCCCCCGCTGCGAGCCGGACGTTCCCGGGTGCGTGCGTGATAGGCCGCGCGCACCCGGGGACACCTTTTTTCGGGGAGGACCCGCCGCGCGCGGGCGTGCGGTCGACGGTCAGTGGAACGTGACGACGACTTCCTTCGTGTAGCCGACGGTGCCGTCGGGGAGCTGGGCCGCGGCGCGGAATCCGATCGCGAGTCCGGAGAGGCCGGAGAGCGACGGGACCGGCGCGAGGAGGGTCGAGGTCTCGAGCGGGCCGAACTTGCCGGCCGACAGGCTCACGAAGAGCGGTGACCCCTCGATCGAGGAGATCCCGTAGAGGAGCGTCGCGCCGGGGGTGCCGCGCCAGGTCGTGAGCGAGAGGAGCTGGCCCGGCGTCAGCTCGGTCGCGGCGGCGGAGAGGTTCAGCCACGGCGAGTGGACGGCGATGTCGGTCGTGCCGTTGGTGTCGGGCGGCGCGAGGTTGGTCGCGGAGGTCTGGAACGCCACGTGGAGCGCGTCGGCGGAGATCGCGGCCGACAGGCAGGCGCCGTTCGACGTCGCGCCGGCCGACGAGATCGAGACCTGCTTCGTCGTCCCGAACCAGCGGTCGTGCCGGAACACGTCCTCGCCCGCGCCGTTCCCGTCGGTCGCGACGAGGTTCGTCCCCTTGCTGGCGAAGGCGACGTACCGGCCGTTCGCGGAGACGCTCTGTCTCACCCCGATCACGTAGCTGTGTCCGTCGGACGGCGTCCCGCTCGAGGTCCGGCTCACGAGGGTGTTGGTCCCGGCGGCGACGTCGTGGGCGACGACGTCGAAGCGGCCGTTCGTGTCGTTCGCCAGGACGTCGCTCGCGATCGTCTGATACACGACCGTCGAGCCGTCGGCGCTGACCGTCGGCCAGCCGGAGATGCCGTTGCCGACCTTGCCGCCCGGCGTGTGGCTGACGAGCGCCGTGGTGTCGAGCACGAGGTCGCGGAGGAAGACGTCGGGACTGCCGTTCGTGTCCTGTGCGGCGAGGTTCGTGGCCCGGCTGGCGAACGCGACGAAGCGGCCGTCGAGAGAGATCGAGGACGTCTCCGAGTCCCCGCCCTGGGCCTGCGCGCCGCCGGTCCGGAGGGAGACGCGCTTCGTCTTCCCGGTCACGCGGTCGTGGACGAACACGTCGCCGACCGCGTTCGTGTCGCCGGGGACGAGGTTGTCGGCGAAGCTGGAGAACGTGACGTACCGTCCGTCCCCGGAGATCGCGGGCTCGAACGACCCTCCGTTCGCCTGGCCGCCGCCGGTCGCGACGCTGACGCGGGTCGTCGTCGCCGTCTCCCGGTCGCGGACGAAGACGTCCCGCACGCCGTTCGTGTCGCCGGCGACCAGGTTCTTGGCGTCGCTCTCGAACGCGACGTACCGGCCGTCCGCGGAGACGACGCCCTCGAAGCTCCCCTTGTTCCCGGCCGCGCCGGAGAGGGAGACGCTGACGAGCTCGGTCTGCCGGAGGACCCGGTCGTGGAGGTAGACGTCGCGGACGGCGTTCGCGTCGGCCGGCAGGAGCGGACCGTCGGCGTAGAAGACGACGAACCGCCCGTCGCCCGAGATCGAGGGGGTGCCGGTCCAATGGGGCGTGAGGCCGCCGGTGCCGTCGATGCTCGCGGCCGACGTCCATTGGGCGGCGGCGGGCTCGGCGAACGAGACGAGCAGGACGAGGATCGGGCCGGACGCTCGGTCGAGGAACATCGGAGCCTCCTCCGGAGAGGGGGGTCGTCGAGGGCGGGGAGTCGGAGCGGAACCGCCCCCGCTCCGGAAAGTGGAACAAACGCGACGACCGATCTCTCCCTTCTCTTTGTTTTGGACACGGTTCGCGGGCGTCGAACGGGCGGATCCCGGCCCGCCGACGGGGGTGAACGCCCCGTCGGCGGCGGTCGGGCCGCTCGACGTCCGCGCC
>JBICIB010000630.1:0-5210 GCA_043101415.1 Planctomycetota bacterium JB042
GTTCGGGTTCGGCGGGGACGGCGAGCTCGGACGGTTCGAGCCGCCGCCGGCCGACGGCGTGACCGTCTATCTCGACACCGACTTCCAGACGTTCCCGCTCTTCTCCGGCGCGACGCCGGAGGCCCAGCCGGGCACGGTCGTCGAGGGCGGCGTGTTCAACTTCACGGACTTCCACCTGCCGCCGAACGCGAAGCTGATCGCGCGCGGTTCGAACCCGCTCATCATCACGGCGACCGGGTCGGTGCTGATCGAGGGGCTGATCGACCTGAATGGCTCCGACGGGCAGAGCGACAACACGTTCGACTCGGCGATGACGCCGATGCCCGGCGGCTCGCCGGGCGCGGGCGGCGGTCGCGGCGGCGACTCGCACCCGGTCTTCGTGCCGGCGGGCGCCACGTCGCTCGTCTTCATCCAGACCCCCTCGTTCGCCGAGAGCGGCTACGCGCCGGGGAACCTCGTGCCGGGCGGCGGCGGCGGCGGCCAGTGCGGCTGCTCGCTCCCGTGGTCGTCGTTCAACGGCGCCAACTGCTCGAGCTACAGCGGCACCGGCGACGGCAGCCGCGGCTCCGGCGGCGGAGGCGGCTCGTTCAACGTCTTCCTGCCGAACGCGCCGGAGGACACCTCCATCCCGGTCTCCGGACGGCGAGGTGGCGTCGGCATCGGCAACCACCTCCCGGTGCCGTTCGCGGCGGGCGACCCGATCCCGCCCGCGCCGCAGGCGTACCAGGCCCAGCCCGGGAACCCCACGAACGCGGTCGCGATGCCGAACCCGAACCCGACGTTCCGGAACGCGGTCCTCGACGGGCTGATCTACGACTCCGGGTCGAGCTTCAACATCAGCACCTCGTGGGCGACCACGAAGCGCGTCACCATGTTCGGCGCGGCCGGGCCGGCGGTCTTCAAGGACGAGGACGACGAGAACAACTACATCGGCCCCGGCGGCGAGATCTCCGAGATCATCGGCGGCCAGGGCGGCGGCGGCGCCGGGTCCCGGACCGAGGGGCTCGACCAGCAGTGCAAGCAGACGATCTTCATCAACGCCCAGCTCCCGTTCACGGTCCTCGACGCCCGCGGCGGCGGGGGCGGGGGCGGCGCGGGCGCGATGCTGGTCCAGGCGCTCGGCGCGATCGAGCTGACCGGAGCGAACGCCCGGATCGAGGCGAAGGGCGGCGACGGCGGCGGCGGGGAGGGGACCGAGTCCTCCACCCGCGGCGGCGCGGGCGGCGGCGGCTCGGGTGGCGCGGTGCTCCTGCAGTCGGCGACGAACGTGATCATGAACACCGCCCTCTCCGCGATCGTGATCGATGTCTCCGGCGGCTGCGGCGCCAACGCGACGAACCTGTCGAACAACTCGTCGACGGGGACGCCCGGCGCGGACACCGGCGTGCTGCAGATCGCCGACGGCGGCCCGGGCGGCCCGGGGCTCGTCCAGATCCACGTGCCCGAAGGGGCCGTCGACATGGTCGACGAGTCGAAGGTGAACGCGTACGTCTTCCGGTCGGTCTTCCAGGTCTCGAGTTCGACCTCGCTCCCCTGCAACGCCGCGTCCGGCCCTCCGTTCACCGGCCAGACGACGTTCAACCCGCTCGTCCCGAAGTCGAAGACTCCGACGCCGCTCACCCCGAAGTCGGTGGCGCGTTCGACCTGGTACGACCTCGGCGCGGTGACCGCGGACTTCCGTCCGCCGGTCGTCACGTCGGCCGGTCCGATCGACGGCCCGGTCTTCGGCGTCCCCGGCGTCGGCCCGTTCTTCCGCGGCACGGACACGGCGACCGGCCTCGTGATGACGGACACCCAGGGGTATGTGATGTCCCCGTTCCAGAACGACATCGAGGTCGACGCGCCGGACCTGCTGCGGCCGGACTACATCCCGAACGGTTCGATCGATCCGCACTTCCAGACCGTCGAGGTCTGGTTCCAGGGGGCGGACGAGAGCACGGCGTTCCCGGGGACCCCGGACCCGTCGTCGTGGACCGAGTGGATGAGCGACATCACCCTGCTGAACGGCTACCAGTTCCTCCGCTGGGAGGTCCGGTTCGACATCGCGACCAACGCGACGCAGCCGCCGCAGCCGAACACGCCGCGGCCGCAGGTGAACCGGCTCCGGATCCCGCTCAAGTACTGAGTCGGGCTCCGCCGGGCGCGCCTCCGGGGCGCTCCGAGGGCGCCGTTCCTCCGCGAGGGGGGACGGCGCCCTTCGCCGTCTCGCGGCGCCCGATCGCGCCGCGGACGGTTACCGGGCTCGTCGACGGGGAGTACCGAGGGGAGGACGGTCCCCGCTTCCCCCGTGCGAGGTGTCTCATGATGCGATCCCGGCTCCCGGTCCCGTTCCTCCTGTTCACCGTCGGATGGGCCTCGGGGGCGGACGCCGGGGTGAAGCTGACCTCGGTCTGCTTCCCCGCGAAGCTGACCGCCACGAACGGCACGACGACGCCTCCGACGGCCGCGCCGCTCTCCCAGCGCGTCGTCTTCCGGTTCACCGGGCCGCCGTCGATCGGCGCCGGCATCGCGGAGGGGTTGCGGATCCGGGTGGCCGGGGGACCGTTCAAGGGCCAGCCGGCGATCGGGAGCTACCAGGTGAAGGGGGACGCCGTCGTCTTCACTCCGCGCCTGCCGGTGGCGAACCTCCCGGTGGGGTTCGGGCCGTCGACGGACGTCGCGGCCGATGCCTCCCTCCCCGGGCTCCTGCCCGGGACGACCTACGACGTGACGGTGCACGTCGGCGGATCGAACGCGGTGAAGAACCTGACCCAGGTGAAGAAGGGCGCCGGCGTGCCGCTCTCGTTCACGACCACGAGCGACCCGGCGGCGTACTTCGCCAACGTGTCGCCGAAGCCGGTCGCCGTGAAGAAGGGGAAGACCTCGCCCGCGCCCGGGACGAAGGGCGTGCATCCGAACCTCTTCGCCGACCCGGCCGGACTGTTCGACGGCGTCAAGGCGAAGAAGCGTCCGCCGTTCGAGGTCGTGTTCGACGGGCCGGTCAGCCCCTCGCCCCTCAACATCGTCCGGAACCGGCTGCGGCTGCGGGCGGTCGAGTCGCCGGAGGGGATCCCCGTCGACGACGTGCTCGGCGCGACCGTGGTGCTCGTCGAGAACGCGCCGAAGCGCGCACGTCTGCTCCTCTATCCGAACGGCGTCCTGCCGCTCGGGCACCGGGTCGTCCTCGAGGTCTCGAACCGGTGGCTGTCGCTCTCCGGCGCCCAGGAGGCCGAGCCGGGCGCGCCCGAGGAGTTCGCGAAGATCGCCTCGTACCGGGTCGCCTTCGATCCGTCGCCCGGCGGCGCGCTCGAGGACTTCGTCGAGGAGGACTTCGACACGACCGCGCGGCAGGACACGACGATCGCCGCCGCCGGGCTGCAGCTGGCGGGCTGGGACGCCCAGGACTCGGACGTCCTCCGGGCCTCGTTCGGGTTCGGCGGGGACGGGTCGCTCGGCCCGTTCGCGCCGCCCACGGGCGAACCGGTCACGGTCCTCCTCGACACCGACTTCCAGCCGATGCCGCTCTTCTCGGGCGCGACCCCCGAGGCGAAGCCCGGGACGGCCGTCGTCGGCGGCGTCTTCCACTTCACGTCGTTCCACCTCCCCCCGAACGCGACGCTGATCGCGCGCGGGTCGAACCCGCTCGTCGTGACGGCGACCGGCGACGTGACGATCGAGGGGCGGATCGACCTGAACGGTGCGAAGGGACAGAGCGACAACACGTTCGACGCCTCGATGACGGCGATGCCCGGCGGCTCCCCCGGTCCGGGCGGCGGGACGGGGGGCGACGGCCATCCCCTGGTCGTTCCGGCCGGCGCGGCGAACATCACGTTCATCCAGGTGCCGGCCGCGGCGGGGTCGGGCGCCGGCGCGTTCGACGTCCCCGGCGGCGGCGCCGGCGGCGGCCTGAACGGCTGCACGCTGCCGTGGAGCTCGTTCAACGGCGGCAACTGCGCGAACTTCAGCGGGACGGGCGACGGGAGCCGGGGGTCCGGCGGGGGCGGGGGATCGTTCGCCAACTTCTTCGCCGACGCCCCGGAGTCGAAGCGGGTCTCCGGCCGGGCCGGAGGGTTCGGGCTGGGCAACCACGTTCCGGTGCCGTTCGCGCCCGGCAGCCCGATCCCCCCGGCGCCGCAGGCGTACCAGGCCCAGCACGGGAACCCGACGAACGCCGTCGCGATGCCGAACCCGGGGTTCACGTTCGCCGAGGCGTACGCGGAGGGGCTGATCTGGGACTCGGGCACTCCGTTCGACCTCTCGAGTCCGCAGGCGAAGAACAAGCGCATCCTCCTCGGCGGCTCCGCGGGTCCGCCCGTCTTCGCCGACGACGATCCGGACAACGACTTCATGGGACCGGGCGGCGAGCTGTCCCAGGTGATCGGCGGGCAGGGCGGCGGCGCGGGCGGGACCCGCACCGAAGGGCTCGACCAGAACTGCAAGCAGGCGATCTTCGTCAACGCCCAGCTCCCGTTCACCGTGCTCGATGCGCGCGGCGGCGGCGGCGGCGGCGGCGCGGGGGCGATCCTGGTGCAGGCGCTCGGGACGATCGAGGTGCGGGGGGCGAGCGCGAAGATCGAGGCGCGCGGCGGCAACGGCGGCGGCGGCGAACAGATCGAGATGTCCGATCGGGGCGGCGGCGGCGGCGGCGGCTCGGGCGGCGCGGTGGTGCTGCAGTCGGCGACGGACGTCGTCCTGAACGACGCGGCCCTGCCGAGCGTCGTCATCGACGTGTCCGGCGGCTGCGGCGCGAACGCGTCGACGCTGGTCGGGACGGCGCTCGGCATCCCGAACGGGGGCGACCCGACGGCCCTCCAGGTCGGCGACGGTGCACCCGGCGGTCCGGGCGTGGTGCAGATCCACGTCCCCGCGGGCGTGACCCCGCAGGTCGACGCGTCCCGCATCCGCGCGCGCATCTACCGATCGGTCTTCGTCGTGAGCACGCCCCAGCCGGGGATCGACTGCGACACCCAGCAGGGGCAGACCGACTTCGAACCCCTGGTGCCGTTCTCGTCGACGCCGACGCCGTTCTCGTCGACGTCCGTGGCGCGCTCGACGTGGATCGACCTCGGCGCCATCGACGGGACGTTCCGGCCGCCGGTCGTCACCTCGGCGGGGCCGCTCGAGGGGCCGGTGTTCGGCGTCCCGGGCGTGGGACCGTTCTTCCGGGGGACCGACCCGGCGACGGGGTTCGTCGCGACCGACGCGGCCGGCTTCGTGGCGAATCCGGTCGC
>JBICIB010000631.1:0-3080 GCA_043101415.1 Planctomycetota bacterium JB042
GAGCGGCCGACGCGCTTCGTCGTCGACGTCGCGGGCGGGTTCGACGACGCGCATCAGGGTGTTCGCGGAGTAGGCGAGGACGTACCGCGCGTCCGGGTCGAGCGCGGGGAGCAGCCCGCGGCGTTCGTACGCCTTCGACCCGACGCGGGTCATCCCGATCGCGTACGTCACCTTCAGGGCCCCGTCGAACCCGCCCGCGACGTCGACGACGAAGCGCGTCGGCCGCTCCGGGTCGTGCCGCGTCGCCGGCCGCCCCTCGACCCCGGAGAGGTGGTACGCGTCGACCTCCGTCCACTCCCCCCAATCGTCCAGCTCGAGCGCCACCTCGCGCGCCCCCGCGTCGAGCCCGCTCGCGGTCAGCGTCACCTCCAGCCGCGGCGGCGCCACGTCCGGCCGGCACTCGACGCGCCAGTGGACCTTCGTCCCGGCGGCGAGCGCGGCGGGGGCGAGGAGGAGGGCGGCGGCGACCGGGGCGAGGTGGCGGGCGGGGCGCCGGAGGATCGGCGGGCGGCGCGTGGGCATCGGCGGACCTCGGCTCGGAGGGCGGGGGAGCCCGAGGGTACTCCTCCGTCGGCCCCGCGCCACGGCGGCGCCCGCGGTCGCCCTCCCCTCCCGTCGGTCAGCCGCCCATCGCCTCTCGGAGCGCGCGGTCGAGGCGCGCGACCTCGTCCGATGCGCCGGCGTACGCCGCCTCGTCCCGTTCGTTCAGCAGCGACAGCACGAGCCCCTCGACGTCTCGCCGCTCGCGGTAGCGTCGCTGCGCCTCGTGGAGGCGCTCCAGGCCCTCGTCGCGTCGCGAGGACGAGAGGAGGGCGAGGCCGAGGTTCGCCAGCGCGTCGGAGCGGCCGCGAAACTCGACGGGGTGTCCGCCGAGCTCGAGCGCCGACTCGAGGACGGTGATCGCCCGCTCGGGACGCTGCTCCGCCAGCTCGATCGCGCCGAGCTGGGCCAGCGCGCTGCTCCGGACGAAGTCCTCCTCCGCCTCCGCGAGCGGCGTCAGCAACGTCCGGGCGTGGGTCATGCGGTTCGCGGCGACCAGCGCCCGCGCCTGACCGACCCCGGCCAGCTCCTCGCCCCAGGTCGTCCGAGCGCCCTCGGCGGCGCGCCGGAACGCGACGAGCGCCTCCGACGGGTCTCCGCGCTCGAGCTGATCGTCCCCCACGGCGAGCCACGCGAACGTGTCGCCCGCTTCGTCGATCGTGCCGCGGTCGTCGGTCGGGCGGGGGACCTCGATCCGGTCGGCGAGCCGGTCGATCACGTCGTCGGGCCAGCGGCGGCTCCCGCGCGCTTCGATCGCCCGTCCCCAGAAGAGCGGGTCGAAGAGGCCGGCCTTCGCGAGCTGGCTCTCCAGGCCGACCGCGGACGGCCAGGACGCGCTCCCGCCGGCCGTCGCCTCGTCGGCGAGGAGCAGGAGCCTCGCGTCGTGCCAGTGGAGGTCGTGCGCGGCCGCGGTCTCGGCCGCGGCGAGGAACCTCTCGCCCGCCCCCGTCGCGTCGCCGCGCGTCCGCTCCACGTGCGCCTCGAGGCCGGCCGCTTCGACGTCCCACCGCGGATCGTCTCCGGCGCCGGCGCGCGCGGAGGCCGCCTCGGCGATCGCCGCGAGGTCCCCGGACCCGATCGCCTCGCGCAGCCGCGCCCGGACCTCGGGGTCGGCGGGGGCGAACGGGGCGCCGTCGAGCGGCGTCCCGTCGCTCACCCGGTCGGCCAGGGCGGCGAGCGTGTCCGCGTCCTCGCCGGCGATCGCGGCCGCGGCGAGGAGCTCGGCGAAGTGGCGGCGCGCGAGGTGGACGGACCACCGCGCGTTCCCGTCCTCCTCCGCCCTCATCACGCGGCCGATCGGTCCGCCGGGCCCCGACACCCGGCCGAGGCCCGGCAGCAGCGGGTCGACCCGCGCCGGCGCCCCGACGGCGGGGGGCGGGGTGGGCGCCGAGCACGCGGCGAGCGCCGCCGACAGGACGAGGAGGAGCGCTCGGACGAGCGGCGCGCCGGCGTTCGAGGCGAGGCAGGTCATCGTCGGGATTCCCGGGGGGCGAGTCGGTCGACGCCGTGGACCCGGAATCGACGGGGAGAGGAGAACGGCGCGTCCGGCGAGAGCACGTCGCCCGAGATGGGGTCGGTGTGGAGCAGATCGACGTCGACGCCGGCGTCGCGCAGCACCGGCGAGGAGATCCCGTTCGAGTACTCGGCGGGGGTCCCGATGACGTACGGCCGGACGACGATGACGATCTCGCGCCGGGTCTGCTCCTCGACCGTGCGGCGGAACAGGACGCCGAGATACGGGATGTCGCGGAGGTACGGGATCCCCGCCACGTCGGAGGTCGTCCCGCGTTCGATCAGGCCGCCGAACGCGACCGCCCGGTCGTCCTGCGCGACGATCGTCCCGCTCACCGACTGCGAGCTCACGACGCCGACGTCCTGGGGGACGAAGTCCGTCCCCGACGGGACGAGCACCTCCGCGGTGGAGTTCACGTCGGAGTTCTCCTGGACGATGCGGAGGGTGACCGATCGGTCGGCGTTGATGTTCGGCGTCAGGAAGAGCGTCGTCCCGACCGGTCGGAACTCGATGTCCGTGGACCCGGTCGCCGTCGTCGTCGTCGCCTCGTTGACCAGGGTCTGTCCGCCCTCGAAGCTCCGGTTCAGCGGCACCTCGCGGCCGACGAACAGGCGGCTGACCTCGTTGTTCGCGGTCAGCAGGATCGGCGTGGCGAGCGTCTGGACGCGGTTCTCGCTCTCGAGGACCTGGAGGCGGGCCGCGAACGTCGAGTCGACGTACTGGAAGATGAGGTCCTCCGCGCGGAGTCCCGTCCCGCCCGGGCCGAGCCCGGACGACGGGGCGGCGATGTCGCCGGTCGCGAACTCGCCCTGCGCGCTGCCGCTCGCGAACTGGTACTCGAAGAACGACTCCTGCGCATCGTCGAGGCCGACGGCGAGGATCCGGAGCTCGAGGAGGACCAGCGCGGTCGGGACGTCGAGCTCCCGCACGAGCTCCTCGATCTGCGCCAGCGCGGCCGTGTCGCTCGTCCGGACCAGCAGCTTGTTCTGTCGACTGGCGGCGGTGACGTAGATCGGCGCCTGGTAGC
>JBICIB010000632.1:0-7352 GCA_043101415.1 Planctomycetota bacterium JB042
GTCGGAGTCGTAGAACAGCTCGTTCAGGACCACCGGCCCGTCGATCGGGGCGACCTGGCCGCGGATCTCGCCGCCCGGGAAGGCAGACGTGTGGATGTTGACGTACCAGAGGCCGGCGAGGAGGTCGGCCGCCTGGGCGTCGGTCAGGACGGCCGCGCCGACGATCGGGTTCGAGGCGATGCCGATGTTCACCTGGACGCCGGCGTTCGCGCCGGCCGGCGCCGGTCCGTGGAAGTGCGCGGCGCTCGCGGTGGCGCTCAGGCCGGCGTACGCCACGCTCCAGCGGAGGGTGTTCGTGGCGGTCTCGAACGAGATCCGTCCGGTGCCGGAGCCGGCCGAGCCGTTCGGCGGCACCTCCTGCGACCCGTCGATGGCGAAGGTCGAGTGGAGGATCGGGCCGGAGAAGTTCACGACCTGACCGCGGATCTCGCCGCCGGGGAACGCGGACGTGTGGAGGTTGACGTACCAGAGGCCGGCGAGGAGGTCGGCGACCTGCGCCGCGCCGAGCGTCGTCGAGCCGACGATCGGGTTCGAGGCGACGCCGATGTTCACCTGGATGCCCGCGTTCGCCCCGGCGGGCGCCGGTCCGTGGAAGTGGGCGGCGACGGGCGCCGAGGTCAGGCCCTCGTGCGCGACCCTCCACGTGAGCAGCCCGGTCACGGTGTCGATCGAGACCTTCCCGAGGCCGGTGCCGGTCGCGCCGTTCGGCGGCACCTCCTGGCTGCCGGAGACGGTGAAGTGCGCGTGCAGGACGCTCGCGTCGGCGTCGAGGGCGGCGCCGAGAGACAGGGCCGCGACCAGCGCGGCGGAGGTCAGGAGTCGGGGACGCATGGGGTTCTTCCTCCGGAGGGATCGGACGGCGTGGGCGGTCGGGGCGCGCGTCCGAAGCGTGAAGCGGCGGCCCGATCGTATCCCGGGGTCGCCGCGGCTGTCACGTGCCGGCGTCGCCGCGGTCGACGCTTCACCCAAGCCTCGCGGAACCGACTTCGATTTCTCGTCATCCGCGGCGACCCCCCGCGTCGTAACCGGCGACCCTCGGGGACGGCGGCGGTCGTTAGACTGCGGCGATGCGAATCCCGACCCCCCTCACCCTCGGTGGCGCCGCCGTCGGCGCGCTCCTCCTCCTCTCGCTCGCCGTCTCGACCGCCTCGTCGGCCGAGCCGGGGGAGAAGGACGGCGAGCGGATCCGGCGACTCCTCGACGGCAAGCCGATCCGGGGCGTCCGCTCGCTCCCCGGCCTGACCGCCCAGCCGTCCGGCCGGCTGGTCTCCCGGACCGCGCTCCCGACGACGATGATCTCCTCTCTGCGCCGCTACGAGGTGCAGCTCGAAGGCGAGGTCCATCCGGTCCGGGTCGCGTTCTTCGACCTCGAATGGAGCGAGGGGGAGGGGCGCATCGGCCTCGGGGCGACGCGCGAGGGGGCGCTGTTCGGGCCGACCCTGTTCGACGACTACGGCAAGGAGATCGACGACCTGGACGAGCTGCTCGCCCGGTTCCAGGGGCACCGCGGCGTCCGGCTGACCGAGGCGTCGCTGCAGCCGGTGGGGGAGGTGATGACGCGGCGCGACGAGATGCTCGCGACGACGAAGCCGCCGCCGAAGAAGGAGGAGCGCGAGGTCTGGGCGCTGTTCCACCACCACCTGCGGATGTGGGAGCTGGAGTCGTCGCACGCGGCGCTTCAGCGGGCGCGCGAGGAGGGGACCGGGATGCGCGAGCCGCTCCGCCGCCTCGACGAGCACCTGAACGAGCTGAAGCCGTTCGCGTCGAACCTGAAGGGGGTGCTCGAGCCGAAGGAGGTCGGCCGGTACCGCCGGTTCGTCGACCAGATGCTCGCGTCGACGGAGAAGGCGCGCGTCCTCCTCGACAAGGGGAACGAGAAGGCGGCCTCGAAGCTGGTGAAGGGGGAGGTGAAGCTCGGGTGCGGGCGTTGCCACGGGTCGGACGAGAACCAGTGGCGCCGGCCGCTGGAGGACGCGATCCGCGACCTTCGGGAGGGAGCGGGCTGGCGGACCGGGTCGTTCGTCGTCGGCGTCGACCTCCGACCCACCCGGTTCGGCGACGCGGACGCCCAGCTCGTCGCGAGCACGGTGAAGGCGCTCATGCTCCTCGCGACCGACGCGACCTGAGCGGCGCGGCGAGACGACGAGGAGGGGACGGGCCCTCCCCCCGTCCCCTCGACGTCCCCGCCCTCCGGTCGTTCGGTCAGGGGAACGTCAGCGTCACGCCGTTCGTCGTGGCGAACCCGAGCGCGCTCCCCGGCTCGACCGTCAGCGCCTGGAGGTGGAGCTGGATGCCCGAGGGCGCGGGGGGGATCGGCACGCCGAGGGCGACGCCGCCGTCGCCGGGGCCGCCGGGGGTGAGCGGCAGCGGCAGGGTGTTCAGGATCGGCGACACGAGCAGGTCGCACCCCCCGCCGATCGGGATCTGCGTCGGCTGGAGCCCGATCAGCATCAGGGAGTTCGAGCCTCCGAGCGCGTCGTCGATCCAGAGCGTCACCGAGCCGCCGAGCATCGGGACGCCGGCGACGTGCAGCTCGGGGACGTAGCCGCCGGAGCCGGCGCAGCCCTGGCCGTACGGGACGCCGGCGTTCGGCACGGCCGGCCCGGGACGGACGATCAGCGCGTCCCCGTCGGCCGCCGGCGCGCCGAGCGCGACGTTCAGCTCGAGCGACTGCCCCGGCGGGATCGGCAGGGGGAGCTGGACGATCGCCAGGTCCGGCAAGAGCTGGACGCTCGACTGATCGAACGGCGGCGGCAGGACGACGTCGACGATCGGCAGGTCGAGAGGGGTCATGACGTGGAGGGCGTTCAGGAGGTTCGGCGTGAGGTTCACGGCGAGGAAGTTCGCGAGGTGGGTCCCGACGGGGACGTCGGTGAGCGCGGGGACGGCGTCGAGGTCCGCGGCGGCGCAGAGGTCGTAGTGTCGACCGCCGACCTCCGTCGAGAAGCGGACCTTCAGCTTGGCGGTCGCCGGCAGGTTGTCGGAGAAGGTGACGGCGAACTGGGCCGTGGCGCCCTCGAGCATCTTCGCGTTGCCGAAGATCGACCGGCAGGTGGTGCCGGGGGACGAGTCGGTCGTGTCGTTCTCGTTCGCCCCGCCGATCGACCCGTCGTCGTCGTCGTCGACGCGGTCGCTGGCGATCCCCTGCACGTCGACGTCGGTGATGTTCGGAGCGCCCGCCCCGAAGACGGTCAGCGTCACGTCGCACGCCGGCTGCCCCGTCGTGTTCTGCAGCGAGAGGAGGTGGAACTTCCCGCCGGGTCCGATGTCGATCGTCGTCCCCCCGCGAGGGACGGGGGTCTGCGCGACGGCGGGCGTCGCGAAGGTCGCGGCGAGGGCGAGGGAGAGGGGAAGAGAGGAGAAGGTCGAGCGCATGGGACGCCTCCGGTTCGGTCGGACTCGCGGCGAGTTCCGCGATGGAGGGAGTTGCGCGCGACGGCGAGGGTGTGACGGGAAAAGAGGGAAGGAAGGATTGGAAGGAGAGGAAGGAGAGGAAGGAGAGGGAGGAGAGGGAGGAGAGGGACGGCAGCGGGGCGGGCCCGACGCGTGTCTCAGTTCGTGGTGAGCGTGACGGCGTTCGACGTGTGCTGGATGACGCCGGGGCCGAGGACGCACTGGATCGTCAGCTCGATCGGGAACGGGAGCTGGGCGGGGAGCTGGAGGGGGGCCACGGCGGCGAACAGGACCTGCAGCGGGGCGCCGGGGCAGTTCGGGCCGAAGCCGCCGGCGGCGAGCGTGCCGACGCCGACCGAGACCTGGTTGCAGAGGCAGGGGCGCCCCGGCGTCACGACGCAGAGGTACGGGGTGCCCGGGTTCTTCGGCAGGAACGACGTGAGGAACGACTGGCCGACGTCGAGCCGGACGACGTGGTCGACGTTCCCGCCGGTGAAGTCGACGCGGACCATCTCGTACGGGAACCCCGAGATCGCGTCGATCTCCGTCCCGTCGAGCGAGTGGAAGCTCCCCGGGTCGGTGATGCGGACGCCGTCGAGCT
This sequence comes from Planctomycetota bacterium JB042, assembly GCA_043101415.1. Taxonomy (GTDB): domain Bacteria; phylum Planctomycetota; class B15-G4; order B15-G4; family JADJEK01; genus JAUIEL01. The sequence goes on from JBICIB010000632.1 coordinate 3,995, forward strand.
CGTCGGTCGGGAGGAGCATCAGGTCGGCCGGCGTCACGTAGGCGATCGTCGCCGGCGAGGCCGGCGCGACCTTCAGCACACCGGCGCCGGCGACCCCGGCGAACGGGCCGACGGTGTTCCTCGGCGACCCTTGGGTCACGCTGAGGGCGACGGAACCCGTCGCCTCGACCGCCAGCCCATCGACGTCGTCGGACGCCGTCAGGCCGAGCGAGGCGGCGGAGCGGTAGAGCGTCGAGGTCCCGTTCCCGGTCGACATCATCAGGTCGCCCGGGAGGATGCCGAACAGCAGCGCGGACGGAGGGTCGAGGGAGTAGAAGACCGGCCATCGCGCCCGTTCGGCCCACCCCAGGGCGTCGAGGTCGGTCTCCGTCGGCCCGGTCGTCGTCCGCGGCGTGACCGCCAGCCGGTCGGAGACGTGGTAGTACGACTTTCCGCCGCCGCCGTCGATCTGCAGCCCGAACGTGTCGGACGCGGCGCCGTCCCCGGCGACCTCCAGCGCGACGAGGCCGCCGGGAGCGCCGAGCGCGGCGCGGTCGACCGTGTACTCGACGAACGCGGTCCGGCACTGCACCGGCGGGAGCGGGGGGAGGATGTCGGTGCCGTCCGAGAAGGCGTCGATGTTCGCGCCCGGCGGCAGGCCCATCAGCGCGCCCGGCCACGGGACGCCGCCGCCGCCGGCGATCGTCGAGTTCACGACCACCACGTCCGCGGCCGAGACGCCGGGGACCTCGGGGGAGGCGGGGTCGTACGACTCGGTCTCGGCGTGGCGGTTCGTCTGCTGGGCGGCGGCCGGGACCGTCAGGGCGATCGCGAGGGCGAGGGGGAAAGCGAGGGGGGGCGGCGTGCGCATGGGGGAGTCCTCCGATCGATCCTTCCCGATCTCAGCCGTCGTGGGACGAGAAAGTCCGGATTTCCCGGCCCTTCCCCCCGGCGTCGACCGCGCGAGCGGCCCGGAAGCCGAGGTCGCTCTCCGCCTCGTCGACGCCGAACGGGGCGCGGAGCGCGCATCGGGCGTAGACCGCGGGCCGGAGGAACGATCCCCCCTTGATGACCCGACGGGTCTCGCCGTCCTCCGGGTCGAGCGCGATCCCGTCCCGCGGCCCGAACCGGTCCGGGCGGTGGACGTAGACGTCCCGGCACCACTCGAAGACGTTCCCGTGCATGTCGTGCAGGCCGAACCGGTTCGCCCGGTAGCTCCCGACCGGGGCGTGGCGCGGGTGCGGGTCGCGCGCCTCGCTCGGGCGGGACGCGTTCCCCGGGAGGACCATCTCCGCGCCGTAGAGGTTCGCGTGCCGGGCCGAGCAGGTGCGGTCGGATCCGAACGACCACGGCGTCCGGGCGCCGGCACGGCACGCCGCCTCCCACTGCGCCTCGGTCGGGAGCGCGAGCCCGACGCGCGCCAGCATCCGCTCGGCCGCGCGCGCGGAGATCGACTCGACGGGGTGCGTCCAGTCGATGACGCCGGTCCCGTGCGCCGCGTCTCCGGCGGCGTACTCGGACGGCCGATCGCCCTCCATCGCGAGGAGCCACTGCCCCTGCGTCGTCTCGTACTTCGAGAGGAAGTACGGCGCGAGCCCGACTCGACGGGCCGGCTCGTTGGAGTTCGTCGTCGCGAGTTCGCCCTCCAGCGGCGACGCGCCGATCGTCGCGCCCCCGCCCGGGACGAGCACGAGGACGATCCCCGACGTCGGTTCGAGCCTGGCGCCGATCCCTTCGACGAACGGCGGCCGCCCGCCGCTCTCCACGTGCCAGAACTCGTGGGCCCCGTCCGCGTTCACGCCGAGCGGGACGAGGCCGACCTGGGGCGCCAGCTCGAGCCCCCCGTAGAGGGGGGATCGGGCGATCGCCGCCCCGCACTCGGCCCACGCGGCGGCGTGGGCGCGCACGCTCCGTTCGAAGAGCGAGTCGGCGCGCGCGAGGCGGTCCGCGACGACCGGGACGCGCCGCCGGAGACGGTCGAGGCGGTCCAACAGCCGTTCGATCGTCTCCGCGGTCCGATCGTCGGCGCCGTCGAGACGCACGAGGTCGTTCGCGTACGTCTCCCGTCGGCCGATCCGGTCGTTCGCCTCGTCGAGCCAGCGCCGCGCCCTCGGGACGAGCGACGGGTCGACCGGCCAGAGGGCATCCGCCTCCTCGGCGACGAGCTCCTCCGCCCGGCGGTAGTCGTCGGTCCGGACCAGCCCCGCCCGCGCGAGCTCCGCCTCCCGGGCGAACCAGCCGATCGCGACCGCGGCGGCGAGCCCGCCCGCGATCGCGGCCGCGCGTCCCGGGTGGCGGCGGACGAACCGCGTCACGCGGGCCGTCACGCTCGGGCGGCGGGCGCGGATCGGCTCGTGTTCCCGCACGCGGCGGAGGTCCTCGGCCAGCGCGAGGGCGGTCTGGTAGCGCCGCCCGCGGTCCTTCTCGAGCGCGGTGGCGACCACCACCTCGAGGTCGGCCGACCGGACGCCGTGCGCGCGGAGGGGCGAAGGCTCCTCGCCGACGATCCGCTCGAGCACGCCCGACGCGGTCGCCGCCGCGAACGGCCGCCGGCCCGCGAGCGCCTCGTAGAGGACGCAGCCGAGCGCCCAGACGTCGGTCCGGCGGTCGAGGTCGCGCGCCCCGCGGACCTGCTCCGGCGCCATCCAGTCGGGCGTCCCGAAGACGCTCCCGGTCCGGGTGAGCGTCGCCTCCGAGCGGGCGTCCCGCGCCAGCCCGAAGTCGAGGAGCACCGGCGACCCGTCCTCGTCGACCATGACGTTCGCGGGCTTCACGTCGCGGTGGACCACGCCCGCCTCGTGCGCCGCGTGCAGCGCGCGCGCGAGCGCCTCGACGAGGAGGATCGCCCGGGGGGCGTCGAGCCGGCCGGCCTCCTTCAGGATCTCGGCGAGGCTCCGGCCCGGAACCAGACGCATCGCGATCCAGTCTCGCCCGCGCGACCGGCCCGAGTCGTACACCGCGCAGAGGCCCGGATGGTCGAGGCGCGAGGCGACCGCCGCCTCGCGACGGAACCGCGAGCGCGCGTCGTCCCCGAGTCCGCGGCCGGGGTGGAGGAGCTTCAGGGCGACGCGCCGCGTGAGGACCTCGTGTTCGGCCCGCCAGACCTCTCCCTGCGCGCCGCGGCCGAGCTCGTCGAGGAGGCGGTACGGGCCGACGCGCCGGTCGTCCCCGTCGTCGGCGGGCGCGTCGTGCAGCTCGAGGTAGCGCCGCGCCACCGCCTCCTCGTGCCCGGGGTACGCCGCGAGGTACGCGCGCAGCGACCGCACGTGCCCCGACTCCCGGTCCGCGAGGAACCGGACCAGGAAGTCGACGAGGGCTCGGTCTTCGGCGGCGTCCGACACGGCGGCTACGATACCGGCATGGACGGACGGCACGCCGA
>JBICIB010000633.1:0-3669 GCA_043101415.1 Planctomycetota bacterium JB042
CGGCTACTTCTGGACCGCGAACCCCGAGTGGACGCCCGCGCTCGCCCGACGCCGACGGGGGACGGACTGGGTCACGACCGTGCGGACCCTCCCTCCCGACGCCCCCGGTCGGAAGGCGTACGTGCGATTCCTCGAGGAACGGTACGGCGAGGACGCCTCGCGGTTCCGGGAGGCGTACGGCCTCGACGCCCGCGACGGGTTCGCGGCGATCGACTACGGGACGCTCGACCCGGAGCGGCCGGCCGTCGCGGCCGACGACCTCGACTTCCTCGGCCGCATCGCCGAGCGGTACTACGGCGTGATCGGGCCGCTGACCCGCGAGCTCGCGCCGGGCCGGTTGATCCTCGGCGAACGGTACGCCCTGCGCGACCTGCCGCGTCCGGTCCTCGAGGCGGCGCTCCCCCACATCGACGTCCTGTCGCTCCAGCAGATCGCGATCGACTTCGAGGCGGAGGCGATCGACGCGCTGCACGAGACGACGGGGAAGCCGGTCCTGATCGCGGACCACGGCGTCGCCTACCCGACCGAGGAGCACCCGCTCACGGTCTGGGAGGACGTGGAGGACGCGGCCGCCGTCGGGCGCGCCTACCGGCGCTTCCTCGACGACGCGTTCGCGCGCTCGTACTTCGTCGGCTACCTCCGCTGCCAGTACGTCGACCGGCCGGCCGGCAACCGCCTGCGCCAGGGCGTGCTGCGCGCGGACGGGACGCCGAGGGCCGAGATCGCGGCCGCGATGCGCGCCGCGAACCTCGCGGTCGCCGCCGGGCTGGACGCCGGGGCCGGCGCGAGCCCGGTGGAAGAGGAGGAGGACGGTTGACGCGCGCGCTCGGCGCGGCGCCGCGCGGTCTCCGGCTCGGCGCGCTGCTCGTCTCGATCCTCTCGGGCGGCGCCCTGTCCGCCCACACCCCCCACGACATCGTGCGGCGCGTGCGGCTCTCCCCCACCTTCGAGCGGGACCGGACGCTCCTGGCGCTGGTGATGCTCTCGGACCAGCAGCTCGTCGCGAGGTCGGACGACGCGGGGCGGAGCTTCCGCCAGTTCGCGACCCCGTTCTCCCAGGACGGGCAGACGCGGTTCGCGTTCTCGCCGCGGTTCGCGGACGACGGCACGGCGTTCGCCGCGTCGCCGTTCCACGGTCTGTTCACGAGCGAGGACGCGGGCCGGACGTGGCGCGCCGTCGCCGGCGGACCGAGCACGCCGCTCGACGTCGAGGCGTCGCCCCGCTTCGAAGACGACCGGACGCTGCTGGTCGGGACCGCGCGCGGCGCGTTCCGGTCGACCGACGGCGGCGCGACCTGGTCGGCCTCCCCCGGCGATCGCTGGGCGGGGAAGTACGTCCGGGCGGTCCGGTTCGCCCCGGACGGCGGCGGGCGGATCGCTCTCGTCGCCGCGCGCGAGCGCCGAGAGGAGGGAGGGCTCGGGACGACCCTCCTCCGAACCGACGACGGAGGCGCGTCGTGGCGGGCGGTCGGCGCGCTCCCGGCGCCGATCGCCGACCTCGCGATCTCCTCTCGCTTCACCGAGGACGGGACGCTGATGGCGTGCTTCGGCCCGCGGGGGCGCGGCGCGCTCGTCTCCGTCGATGGCGGCCGGTCGTTCCGACCGGCGCGGGACGGCCTCCCCGACCGGCACGTGAACGACGTGGAGATCGCCGACGACGGGACGGTCTTCGCGGTGACGAAGGAGGGAGGGACGTTCCGGGCCCCCCGGGCGGGCGACGCGTGGACGCGATGCTCCGCCGGGTTCGAGGAACTGACGCACCAGACCGACGACCACGCCGTCGCGCTCGCGGTCTCCCCCGCGTTCCCCGAGGACGGGACCGTCTTCGTCGGCATGTTCGAGGGGCTGTTCCGGTCGGTCGATCGGGGCGACCGCTTCGAACCGCTCGACCTCTACGGACCGCGGGTGATCCGCGCCCTCTCGGTCGCGCCGACGTTCGCCGAGGAACCGCACGTCTTCGTCGGCTCGTACGGGGCGGGGGCGCTGGTGTCGGAGGACGGCGGCGCGACGTGGGCCGACCGGTCGAACGGACTCGAGACCCTCTACACCTCGCTCCTCGTCCCGGCCCCGACGTACGCGGACGGCGGGCCGCTCTTCTTCGGGCACCAGGGACTCTGGCGGAGCGACGACCTCGGACGGAGCTGGCGGGACGTCGGCCCGGAGCGTCGCTACGGCATCCCGCGCGCGCTCGGGTTCTCGCCGACGTTCGACGCCGACGGGGTCGCGTTCCTGAACGCGGGGCGGGGGAGCTTCCGAACGGTCGACGGCGGCGAGACCTGGACCGAGATGCCGGACCTCGGCCGCGGGCGGACGATGAGCGTCGCGGCGGTCTCGCCGGGGTTCCCGGACGACGGGACCGCCTACATGGCGTCGAAGAAGGACGGCCTCTGGCGGACGACGGACGGCGGCGACTCGTGGGCGCCGCTCCACGATCGCTTCGCGCGCGCGCAGGTGCGCGCCTTCGCGCTGTCGCCGACGTTCGCGGAGGACGGCCTGATGCTCGCGGGCACGCCGGACGGGCTGTTCGTGAGCGACGACCGCGGCGCGACCTGGTCGAGCGCGCACGGGGGCCTCCCCGAGGACGGGGGCGCGACGGTGCAGGCGATCGTCTTCTCCCCGGCGTTCGCCGAGGATCGGGTCGCGTTCGTGTCGACCCAGCGGCACGGCGTCCACCGCTCGTCGGACGGCGGCCGGACGTGGTCCGCCGCGAACGCCGGTCTGCCGCGCGACTGCCCGCGGGCGCTGGTGATCTCCCCCGCCTTCGAACAGGACCGGACGCTCTACCTCGCGACCCACGATTGGGTCTGGCGGACGCGCGACGCCGGCGCGTCGTGGAGCCGCCTCTCCGGCCGGGTCCGGCTCGACGACGACCACCCGTCGCTCCGGTACGAAGGGCTCTGGGGACCGGCGGGCGCCGACGACGCCTGCGGACAGGGCGTCACCGCGACCGCGTCGCCCGGCGCGACGGTGGCGCTCACGTTCGAGGGGGAGGCGATCGAGTGGTGGGCCCGGCGCGGCCCCGACGGCGGGGTCGCGCGGGTCGAACTCGACGGGCGAGAGGCGGCGACCGTCGACCTGCGGGCCGAGACGATCACCGGCGCGGAGGCGGTCTTCCGGCGTCGGTTCGACGCGCCGGGCTTCCGCTCCGTCCGGGTCGTCGCCGTGGCCCGCGAGGGCGAAGGCGGCGACGTGATCCGCTCGGACGGGTTCGCGTACGAATTCTGAGCCTCGAGCGGTCTACCGGCGGCGATGGACCGTGAACGTCGCCCCTTCCGGCCGCACCGCCTGCCACGCCTCGCCGTGCTCGGCGAAGTACGGCTCGAGGTACCGCTCGGACGAGTCGGCGAGGATCCCCCAGTCGTTCATCACGATCGTGTCGATGCCGTAGTGATCGATCACCGTCTGGATGCGCTCGGGGGTGTCGAACGGGAGCATCACGCAGAGGCGGCCGGAGTAGTAGCGGGTCCGGAACGGCTGGTGCGTCAGGACGCGCGCGTCGGGCGGGGTGTTCTCGCCGACCCACCGGGCCGCGTCGCGGATGCAGACGTCGCCGCGGCCGCCGCCGGGGAGCCCGAAGGCGAGGTCGCGCGCGAGGGTCACCGCCCCCGGCGCCGCCCAGAGGGCGAGCAGGGCGGCCGCCGTCGTCGCGAGCCGCCGCGCGCCGGCCGC
>JBICIB010000634.1:0-2983 GCA_043101415.1 Planctomycetota bacterium JB042
GTCGGAGAGGTCCTCTCCGTCCTCCCGGCGAAGCAGCGCGTGATCATCGAAGGCGTGAACATGCGGTTCAAGCACGTGAAGAAGTCCCAGCAGAACCCGCAGGGCGGACGCATCGAGCGCGAGAACCCGATCCACATCTCGAACGTCGCCCTCTACGACGAGAAGGCCGGCCGCGGGACCCGCACGCGCTGCCTCGTCACGGACGACGGCCGCCGGCACCGGGTCAGCACCCGCACCGGCACGGACCTGGACGCGTAACCGGAGTTCGCCATGGCGAAGGGCAAGGACAAGAAGGACGCTCCGAAGGCCGCCGCCGAGCCGGCGCCGACGCCGCGTCTGTTGGAGCGCTACCGACAGGAGGTGCGCCCCAAGTTGAAGGAGCAGTTCGGGATCAAGAACGATCTCGAGGCGCCCCGGCTGACCAAGATCGTGGTCAACATGGGCGTCGGTCGGGCGAAGGAGAGCAAGACCGCGCTCGACGCGGCCGCCGCCGACCTCGCGACGATCACCGGCCAGAAGGCGAAGGTCACGCGGGCGAAGGTCTCCGTGTCGGGGTTCAAGCTCCGCGAGGGGATGCCGATCGGCTGCATGGTCACGCTGCGCGGCCGGCGGATGTACGAGTTCCTCGATCGCCTGATCGCGGTCGCGGTCCCCCGGATCAAGGACTTCCGCGGGCTGAAGCGGAAGTCGTTCGACGGGCGTGGCAACTACTCGATGGGGCTGTCCGAGCAGACGGTCTTCCCCGAGATCCACGTCGACCAGGTCCAGGCCATGCAGGGCATGGACATCACGATGTGCACGAACACCGGCGAGGACGCCAAGGCCGAGGCGCTGCTGCAGAGCCTCGGCATGCCGTTCCGCGAGCGCTGACGAGACGGATACCGATGGGCAAGACCAGCTGGATGTACCGGGCGAAGCAGAAGCCCAAGTTCAAGGTGCGCGGCCACACCCGCTGCGCGCTCTGCGGCCGCTCGCACGCGGTCTACCGCAAGTTCGGGATCTGCCGCGTCTGCTTCCGGAACCTCGCGCTCAAGGGTGAGATCCCCGGCGTGCGCAAGGCGTCCTGGTAGGGAGCACGAACGATGACGATGACCGATCCCGTCGCCGACATGCTGACGCGCATCCGCAACGCCATCGCGGTGCGGAAGAAGACCGTCTCCGTCCCCGCCTCGAAGCTGAAGGCGTCGCTCGCCGACGTCCTGAAGCGAGAGGGGTACATCCAGGAGTACTCCGTCGAGGCGGACGGCCGGCAGGGGAGGATCTCGATCACCCTCCGGTACGACGCGGACGGACGGCCGGCGATCACCCGCCTCACGCGCGAGTCGAAGCCGGGGCGGCGCCGCTACCACGGCACCGCCGACATCCCGAAGGTCCTGAACGGACTCGGGGCGGCGATCCTGTCCACGCCGAAGGGCGTGATGTCCGACCGCGAGGCGCGCAAGGAGCGCGTCGGCGGCGAGTTCCTCTGCTCCGTCTACTGATCCCGGAGACTCCCGTGTCGCGCATCGGAAAGCAGCCGGTTCCCCTCGTCGACGGCGTCGCCGCGTCCATGGACGGACGCGAGCTGACCCTGTCGAAGGGGAACGTCAAGCTGACCCAGTGGATCGATCCGGCGATCGACGTCGCCATCGAGGACGGATCGGTGTCGTTCACCCGCGCGGGGGACGATCGCCGGAGCCGCGCTCTCCACGGCCTCTACCGCTCCCTGGCCAGCAACATGGTCGAGGGGTTGACGAAGGGGTACGAGCGTCGACTTCAGATCGTCGGCGTCGGCTTCGGCGCCAAGCTCGCCGGAAAGACGGTCGAGCTGAACGTCGGCTACGCCAACACGATCAAGGTCGACGTGCCGGACGGCGTCGTCGTCGAGCTCCCCGACCCGATGGCGATCGTGGTCAAGGGCGCGGACAAGCAGAAGGTCGGCCAGACCGCCGCCACCTTGCGCCGGGCGCGCCCGCCCGAGCCGTACAAGGGGAAGGGCGTGCGGTACGCGGACGAGGTCGTCAAGCGGAAGGCCGGCAAGACGGTCGGCGCGGGCTGATCGCCCGACCGCCGGACCCGAAGAGACATCGAGAGGATTCGCCGAGATGGCCGACCTGCAGAAGCTGAAGAACAAGAAGCGGCTCCGGAAGTCGCGCGCCGTCCGCCGCGGCACCCGCGGCACGGCGGAGCGTCCCCGGCTGAGCGTCCATCGCTCGAGCCAGTACATCTACGTGCAGGCGATCGACGACTTCTCCGGACGCACGATCGCGGCCGCCTCGCAGCTCGAGAAGGACCTCCGCGGCGAGTGCGCGGGGAAGCCGAAGTCCGAGGCCGCGAAGCTGGTCGGCGCCCGGATCGCCGAGCGGCTGAAGGAGAAGGGGGTCGGGGCCGTCGTCTTCGACCGCGGGTGGTACCGGTACCACGGTCGCGTGAAGGCGCTGGCCGACGCCGCCCGCGAGGGCGGCATCAAGTTCTGACGGATCGGAATCGACGATGAGCACGGAAACGCACGAAAAGCCCGAAGGTCCGATCTACTTCGAGGAGACCGTCGTCAAGGTCAACCGCTGCGCCAAGGTCGTCAAGGGCGGCCGGCGGTTCTCCTTCTCGGCGCTCGTCGTGATCGGCAACCGCTCCGGCGTGGTCGGGGTCGGCTTCGGCAAGGCGAAGGAGGTCCCGTCGGCGGTCCAGAAGGCCGTCAAGGCGGCCCGAAAGGATCTCCGCCGCGTCCCGCTCGTCGGGACCACGATCCCGCACCCGGTCGTCGGCCGCTTCGGCGCCGCCCGGGTGAAGCTGATCCCGGCCGCGCCGGGTACGGGCATCATCGCCGGCGCCTCCGCCCGCGCGGTCCTCGAGTACGCCGGGATCACCGACGTCCTGACCAAGTCGCTCGGCTCGAACAACCCGGTCAACCTGGTCAAGGCGACCCTCGACGGCCTCATGCAGCTCCGCTCGCGTGAGTCGGGCGAGAGCCTGCGCGGCGTGAGCCACGCAGGAAGATCCACGA
>JBICIB010000635.1:0-6647 GCA_043101415.1 Planctomycetota bacterium JB042
CCTGGCGGGGACGGGGCTCGAGAAGGTCCGGTTCACGTCGATCCGGGACGACTCGATCGCCGGGGACACGAACGGCGACGGGAACGCCACCGTTCCCGCGCCCGGGGACTGGCGCGGCGTGAGGGCGAGCGCGCAGGACGGAACCTGCGAGCACGCGCTGGTCCCCGGGCGCGGGAACGGTGGCGTTCCCGTCGCCGTTCGTGTCCCCGGCGATCGAGTCGTCCCGGATCGACGTGAACCGGACCTTCTCGAGCCCCGTCCCCGCCAGGTGCTTCACCGGGATCATCACGCCCGGATGCGCCTTCACGACGACTCCCTCGGTGAAGCTGATCGACCCCCCGGTGTTCAACGGGTCCGGACTGACGGTCACGACGATGCACGCCCCGAAATAGTCCTCCTTGTCGATCACGACGTCGTCCCCCACGTGCGGGCTCGTCACCACCGTCGCGTCGCCGCCTCCGTTGTTCGTCGCGCTCACGCCGTCGAACTTCCCGAGCACGCCCCACGTCACCCCGGCGACCGCCTCGCCGGCGTTCCCGTCGATCTCGACGTCCTTCAGGGTCGGCGCCGAGTTGCCGTTCGCGTCGATCGCGTCCCCGGCGCTGTGCTCCACCACGAGATCGCAGAACGTCGCGTCGGAGAGGACCAGCTCGATCGCCGCGTCGCCGCCTCCGCCCGCGTAGCGCACGATCGCGTGGTTCACGACGCTGTCGTCGGTGTTCGTGAAGAACTTCAACCCGTTCCAGTCCCCGGCGGCCGGCGCCACGGGACCGTTTCCCGTCGCGTCGCCGCCGTGAGAGTCGTCCTCGCTCGACGTGAAGACGACCGGCTCGGAGGCGGTGCCTTGGACCATCGTGGTCCCTCCGAACGTCATGCCCGTCCCCGGCGCGAACCGGAAGACGACCCCCTTTCCGATCGTCACCGCTTCGTTCGACCCGAAGTTCGCGGTCTGGCCGACGACGAAGACTCCCGCGTCGTTCAACGACATCGACCGATCGATCGTCGTCGGGGACGTCGCGCTGACGCCGACGCCCGCGACCCGGATGGCGTCCCCCTCGGTGCTCCCCGACGCCGTGTTCCCCTGGAAGCCCGCCAGCGCCGCGATCGGGACGTCCGTCATCGGCCGGCGACACTGGACGAACGCGCAACCGGTCACCGTCGGGTACGCGGAGAACAGCTCGATCCCGTCTCCCTTCGCGTTCTCGAACGTCGAGTCCACGACCGGCATCGAGTTGTTGGTGATCCGGAGCGCCGCCTGATCGAGCGCGCCCGTGAACCGGAACGCCGCGTTCGTGAGGCTCGAGCCGGCGTGGTTCGACACCTGGACGCCCCACCAATCGCCCGGCGTCCCGGCGGTCGGTCCGTCTCCGCCCGAATCGCCGCCGAACGCGTCGTCGTGGATCGACGTGAAGACGACGGGGTCGGCCGACGTGCCGGCCGCGACGAGCGGCGCGTTCGCCGTCAGCTTGAGACCGCCCGCGAACTTCAGGATCACCCCCGGGGAGATCGTCATCGATCCCGGCGCGTTGATCTGCACGTCCCCCTGGAACGCGAAGACGCCGGAGCCGTTCAGCGCGTTCGGCGGGGCGAGCGCGACCGCCGAGTTGACGTTCGAGTAGCCGAACCGCAGCACGTCCCCGCCGCCGTTCCCCTGCGCGGTGCATCCGGAGATCCCGGAGACCCCCGGGAGCGAGAGGCCGACGATCGGCGCCCCGGCGTGAGCGTCGATGGCGCAGTTCGTGAGCGTCGGATTCACGCTCCCCCCGCACTCGACCCCGTTCCCCGCTCCCTTCTCGAGGACCACGTCCTCGAGCAGCGGACCGACGTTGACCGCCTTCACGCTCGCCGCCCCTCCGGCGCCGGCGTACCGGATCCGGACGTGCTTCAGCGCGCTGCCGCCCGCGCCGGAGCCGAATTGCACCCCCGTCCAGTCCCCGGGCGCCGGCGTCGTCGCCCCTCCGTTCGCGTTCAGGTCGCCGCCGTACTGGTCGTCGTGGATCGAGGTGAGCACGATCGGCCCCGAGGTGCCGTCGGCGGCGAGGACGCCGTCGACCACGAGGCTCGCACCCGCGGCCGAGAACTTCAGCCCGACCCCCGGCGACAGCGTGAGCGTCCCCGCGGCGCCGACGGTGATCGTGCTCTCGACGACGAACGCGCCGGTCCCGTTGAAGGCGGACGCGGCGTCCAGGGTGAGCGCGTTCGTCAGGACGCCGCCGCCGAGGACGACGGCGTCTCCGCTGCCGTTCCCCGAGGCGGTGTTGTTCGTGAATCCGGAGAGCGCGTCGATCGCGATCTGCGCGATCGGTTCGGTCGCGTTGTCGTCGAACTGGCAGTTCGTCACGATCGGCTCGTGGTGCAGCGGGTTCAGGCCGGCGGTGGCGGAGTCCTCGAACCGGCAGTGGTCGAACGTCACGTCCGACGTCCCGAGCCCGACGAGCGCGCTCGTGCCTCCTCCGCCGTACCGGAACCAGGTGTGCGTGAACGCGTTCGCCGACGCGTTGAAGGCGACGTTGACCGACTTCCAGCCCCCGGGCGTCCCGGACGTCGGACCGTCGCCCGCCGTGTCGCCGCCGATCGCGTCGTCGTGGATCGTGGTGAAGACGACCGGGTCCCCCTGGACCCCCTCCGTCACCATCGTGCCCTGGACGTTCGCGCCGCCGTTCGGGAGCATGAACTTGATCGCCATCCCCTGCTTCAGCCTGAACGTCGCGCCGTTCGGGACGGTGATCGGAGTCCAGAGGTGGACGATCCCGTTGCCGTTGAGCGTGTTCGCCTTCTCCCAGGTGACGTTCCCCGCGAGCGGCGCCGAGACCGGCGCGTCCGCCCAGAGGACGTCCCCCTGGGCGTTGCCGCTGGCGGTGCAGTTCAGGATCGCGTCGATCGACCGCGCCTGGACCCCGGCGAGGGGACGGGCGCACGCGTCGAAGGCGCAGTTCTCGACCGCTCCGACGAGCACCTGGTTGAATCGCAGGCCGTCCCCCGCACACATCTCGATCGTCGAGTCCTTGACGACCGCGCCGTGCGACTCGACCTGGAGGGCCGCGAGCCCTCCCTGCCCGGCGAAGCGGATCGTGCAGTGCTCCAGCTCGTTCGCGGAGCCGACCGCGGTCAGGAAGACCTGGGGCCAGTCGCCCGGCGCCGGCCCCGTGGCGTTCCCGTCGCCGTTGTGGTCCCCGCCGGTGTCGTCGGCGAGAGACGTGAACACGATCGGACTCCCCGCGGGCCCGATCGCCTTCAGCGTGCCGTAGACGTCGAGCCCGGCCAGCAGTCCCGGCCCGGTCTTGACGATCGCGCCCGGCTGGACGGTCAGGGTCTTCCCCGCGGGCACGGTGACCGTCGACTTGAGGACGTAGGTGTGCCCGGAGAGCCACGGCCCCCCGTTCGTGTCGTCGACCTGCGTCGGCGCGACGTACTCGTGGCAGGTCGGCCCGGTGCACTGGGCGGCGCCGGTCGGAGCGGCGGCGAGGGCGAACACGGCCGGGAGCACGGCGACGAACGGGGCGATCCGACGATGCATGAGTTCCTCCTCGATCGGGCGGTCCGGTCACGCCTCCGACCGAATCCGGATCGGCGCCCGGCCGTTACCGAGGAAAAGGGCGGCGGACCCGGTGGTTCCGGATCCGCCGCCCAGGAGGAGGAAGGGTCGAGGTCGAGGGGATCAGCGCCCGTCGTCGTGCCCCTCGCCGTCGCCGTGGTCGTGCCCCTCGTGATCGTCGCCGCCCGCGGCCTCCTGCGCCTCGAGCGCCTGCTCGAGCTGGCGGATGATCCGGGAGATCGGCGCCGCGAGTTCGGGATCGCCGTCCTCGAGCGATTCGGCCCGCTCGAGCGCCGCGATCGCCTCCGCCAGCTTCTGCTGGCGCACCAGGCCGAACCCCTTGAAGTAGAGCGCCTTCTGGACCGCGACGTCGTTCCCGTCGTGCGCGGCCGCCTGCTCGTCCATCGCCGTCACGAGCTTCGCCCACTCGCCGGCCCCGGCGAGCTCGTTCGCCGTCCCCTCGATCTCCATCGCGACCTTCCGGCCGACGTACTTCTCCTTCAGGCCGGCCTCGTTCTCCGGGTCGTTCGCGATGATCGCGTCGACCTCGTCCGCGTAGCAGCCGAACACGATCCCGTCCGAGAACGAGGAGATCGCCTCGTCGAGGAGCTTCGCCTTCTCGACGCCGCTCGCCGACTCCGCCGCCGCGAGCGCGTCGTCCCGTTCGACCTTCTTCGCCTTCAGCTCGCCCAGGTGCTCGAGGTACGCCTCGGGCCCGCCCTTCTGGTATCCGGTCTGCGCGTACGGCCGCCCCTCGGCGTCGGTCAGGAAGATGGTCGGGAACCCCTGGACCGCGTACGTCTTCTGCAGCTCCTCGTTCTGCGCCCGCACCTCGTCGGTGACCAGGCTCTGGTCCCGCGGATAGTCGAGCATGACGAGGACGAAGTCGTCGTGGATGACGCTCTTGAAGGCGTCCTCCTGGAACACCTCCTTGTCGAGCTTGATGCACCAGCCGCACCAGTCGGAGCCGGTGAAGTCGATCAGGAGGTCCTTCCCCTCCTGGGCGGCCTGGGCCTTGGCGGCCGCGAAATCCTGCGTCCAGCCTTCTCCACCGGCGAGCGCGGGCGTCACGAGACCGAGGGAGACGCCGGTCGCGAGGGCCAGAGTCTGGGCAATACGCATGGATCCACTCCTGAGAAGTCGTTGAGATCGCCGAGGGGCGCGGTCCGGATCGTACGAGGGGCGGGCACGCGGGTGCCCCGAAAACCTCTCTCGGCCCCGATTCCGACCGAGACGCGGCCCGTCGTCCGTCGAAATCGAGGTCCGTCCCACGACCGCCTCCGGAGGACCTGATGGCGATCGAGATCCTGGTCGGCACCGTCAAGGGCGGGTTCCGTCTCTCGGAACGCCCCGGAGGTGCATGGACCGTCGAGGGCCCCTTCTTCAAGGGGTGGCGGGTGACGGCGTTCGGCGAGACCGGTTCCGGATGGCTCGCCGCGACCGCCAGTCCGGTCTACGGCGCCGCGGTCCACCGTTCCGACGACCTCCGGACCTTTCGTCCGGTCGACCGGGGCCCGGCGTGGAGCGGCGAGAGCGGCCACGAACTCCGGCAGGTCTGGACCTTCGCGCGGGCCGGCGAGGTGCAATTCGCCGGCGCCGAGGAGGCGGGCCTGTTCCGGAGCGACGACGGCGGCGCCACCTGGAGCCTCGTCCCCGGGCTGACCGACCACTCGTCCCGCGAGGCGTGGTTCCCCGGGTTCGGCGGTCTCTGCGCCCACGCGGTCCTCGCCACTCCCGACGCGCGCCGGCTCTGGGTCGGCATCTCGGCGGTCGGGGTGTTCCGGTCGGACGACGGCGGGGCGACCTGGAACCCGAAGAACGAGGGCGTCCCCCGGATCGTCCAGGACCCCGCCCGCGAAGACGTCGGATACTGCGTGCACGGGCTCGTCGCCGACCCCGCCGACCCGGACCGGCTGTTCCGTCAGGACCACGCGGGGGTCGTCCGGTCGACGGACGGCGGGGATCGTTGGGAGCGGATCGAGGACGGCCTCCCGTCGACGTTCGGGTTCCCGATCGCCCGCTCCGGCGGCGCCCTCTACTGCGTGCCGCTCGAGAGCGACGAGGCCCGCGTCCCGCCCGGCGGCACGCTCCGCGTCCTAAAGAGCGAGGACGACGGCGCGCGCTGGCGACCCGCCGGCGAAGGCCTCCCCACCGAGAACGCGTGGACCGGCGTCCTCCGCGCCGCGCTCGCGACCGACGAGCGGGCGCCCGACGTCGTCGCCCTCGGGACGACGTCGGGGTCGATCCACGTGAGCACCGACGCCGCGGAGTCGTTCGCGACCGTCCCCGGCCTCTTCCCCCGCGTCCTCTGCGTGCGGATCGCGGTCCGGGACTGAGGCGCCGGCGATGCCCCGCGTCACCGTCCGCCTGCCCCCCCTGCTCCGCGAGCTGGACGCGCGACTCCCCGACGAGCACGACGTCGAGGCCGCGACGGTGCGGGGCGCCCTCGACGCCCTGATCGAGCGGCACCCGACGGTCGGCCCGCTGCTCCTCGACGAGCGAGGCGCGGTCCGGCGTCACGTCCTCTGCGTCTGGAACGACCGGCAGCTCCGTCCGGACGCCCTCGACCGGCCGGTCGAGGACGGCGACGTGGTCCGGGTCATGCAGGCGGTCTCGGGCGGCTGACCCGACGGCTCCGATCCGACCGGTCGAAGCGGGAGGTCGAACGTCGGGCTACTTCCCGTTCCGTCCGGAGTCGCCGTCCCTCATCCGCTGGGCGCGCCGCTTCTTCGCGTCCTCGAGTTCGTCGTCGCCGATGTACCCGAGGGCGCGGAGACTCTCGAGCGTCGCGAGGTCGAGGTCGGCGTAGTCGACCTTCCCGCCGCCGTGGGCGGCGTCGACGACCGCCTGGGAGTACGACGCCAGCGTGTCGCGGAAGTGGACGTCGAGCTTCGAGTCCCGTCCCCCGAACAGGTTCTCCTTCTCCCCCGGATCGGCGCGCAGGTCGTACCGCTCGTACGCCGCCTTGTCGTTGAACTTCATCGAACGGTTGCGGATGACCTTCTGGTCGGCCGTCCGGAGCGCCTCGAAGTCGTGGGACTGCAGCCGCAGCTCGGAGTAGACGTAGTCGAACCCGCGCGCGCGCTCCTCCCCCTCGATCACCGGCCGCAGA
>JBICIB010000636.1:0-6252 GCA_043101415.1 Planctomycetota bacterium JB042
ACGCCCGGTCGAGCGCCGCCTCGGGCGTGGCGGGCCGCCCTCGTCGTCGTGGTGGCCGCTCGCGATCGGCACCGTCCGCCGGCCCCCGCCGCGAACGAGGGCTCGCTCGCGGCGCCCCGCGTCCCGGACGAAGTTCCGGAGCGCCACCTTCAGGAACCCGCGGAACCGGCCGCGGGACGGGTCGGCCTTCGCGAGGAACCCGCTCTCGAGGGCCCAGGCGAAGAACTCCTGGGCGAGGTCGTCCGCGTCGTGCGGCGACCGGCCGAGCGCGGCCCGCAGGTACGCGCGGATCGGTCCGTCGTACGACCGGGCGAGCGCCGCGACCGCCTCCCGCTGCGCCCCGTCCCCCGCCCCGTCGCCCGGGCGGATGCGGGACCAGCACGTGCTCGGGAAGACGCCGTCGGCGGGCATGCCGTCTTTTTCTCCGGGAATCCCGATTGGACCGCGGCGCGGTCCCCGTACCGGCCGGTGTCCCGCGACCGACGGTCGGCGCGGGGACGCCTAAGGTAACAGGACCGCCTCCCGGAGACGCCCGATGACGCACCCCCTCGCCGTTCCACTCCTCCTCGCCGCCGCGTTCGGGGCCGGCGAGGACGCCTCGCCCCTCCTCGACCGCGTCGAGCGCGCCGGCGGCGATCCGGCGGCCCGCGACCCGCTCCCGTCGCTCGTGCTGCGGGGGACCGCGTCCGCGGAGGGCCTGTTCCGCGCGGCGAAGGTCGAGGAGATCCACCTCGGGGCCGACCGGGCGCTGACCTGGTACGAGTACCCGGGGATCGGGCGGGCGGTGATCGGCCGGGTCGGGGACGTCTGCTACTCGGCCGATCCGGCGGTCGGCGTCGACGTCCGGGAGGGGGAGGAGGCGGCGTCGGTGCGGCGCATGCTGATGATCTTCCGGCGCGCGCCGTGGCGGTCGATCTACGGCGGGGCCGAGCTCGCCGGGAAGGAGGCGGTCGACGGGACCGAGCTGACGAAGGTCCGGATGCTCGTCCGCTCCGCGACCGCCGACTCGTCCGGCGACAGCGGCGACACGTGGTGGATCGACGAGTCGGCGGCGCGGCTCGTCCACGTCGACCTGAGGCTCCCCGATCCGCAGGGGGGTGAGCTCGAGTGCCGGTACTCGTTCGGGGACTGGAAGGAGGTCGACGGGATCCGGTTCCCCGCCCGGCGGACGCAGCGGGTCGGCACCTATCGCATCGAGACGACGTTCACGACGATCGAACCGGGAGCCGAGGTCGCGGCCGAGGACGTCCTGCCGCCGGACGACGTGGCGCGCGCGATCGCGGACCCGGCCCGGCGCGCGACGAAGGCGCGGGACGCCGGCCAGTTCACGGTGGAGGAGGTCGCCGAGCGGCCGGTCCTCTCGATCCGGACGACGATCCGCTCCGCCGAGGTGAGCCGGAACCTCGCCGTCCTCCTCCCCGAGGTGCTTCGTGCGGTCTCGACGTCGGGCGGGGCGATGGCCGGTCCGCCGTTCTCGCGCTACCACGACTACGCCGGCGGGAACGAGACGCTCGACCTCGAGGCGGGGATCCCGCTGCGCGCCGCCGTCGAGGCCCCGGACGGACGGGTGACGGCGTCGACCCTCCCCGCCGGACGGGCGGCGACCGGGTGGCACGTCGGCCCGTACCAGGAGCTGCCGAGGACGTACGAGCGGCTCCGGAAGTGGATGGAGGCCGAGCGGCTCGAACCGGCCGGAGGTCCGTGGGAGATCTACTGGACCGACCCGGGACTCGAGCCCGACCCGAAGAAGTGGCGGACCCAGGTCTACTGGCCGGTGAAGTGACGGCGCCCGCGCCGGAGGAACCGACGATGAAGAAGATGACGATGTCCCGGCGGATCGCCGCCCCCCGGCCCGCGGTGTTCGCGGCCTGCACCGACTTCCCGAACGCGGCGGAGCGGGTGGAGGGGATCACGAACGTGAAGATGCTGACCGACGGGCCGGTCGGGAAGGGGACCCGGTTCGAGGAGACCCGGACGATGTTCGGGAAGGACGCCACCGAGACGCTGGAGGTCTCCGCGTTCGACCCGGATCGGAGCGTGACGGTGTCGTGCTTCTCGTGCGGCGTCGAGTACGACTCGACCTTCACCTTCTCGGACGACGGGGGCGGCACGCGCGTCGACCTCGAGATCGTCACGACCCCGAAGACGATCGGGGCGAAGATCTTCTCCCCGATCATGGGCGCGATGATGGGGAAGATGATGAAGAAGTGCATCGAGCAGGATCTCGACGACTTGCAAAAGCACTGCGAGACGGACGCGGCGGGGTGACCCGAGGGGCCGCCCCGCCGCGCGCCGGCGTCGTCCGGATCAGCGTCCGCCGGAGAGCTTCTTCCGCAGCGCCTCGATCTTCGGCGCGGCCTCCTCCTTCGTCAGCCTCCCCGCCGCGACCGCGGCCTCGATCTTCTTCAGCACGAGGCCGACCTCCGGACGTGGCGTCGGCCGGACCTTCGCGCCGGCGGGAAGGGCCGGACCGGCCGACCGGACGCGGACGGCGGTCCGCTGCGGCCCCTCCTTCTTCGCGGCGGCGGCCCGGATCGACCGGAGCTTCTCCTTCGCCTCCGCGTCCGTGAGCTTCCCGGCCGCGACGCCCGCGGAGAGCTTCTCCTCCACGCGGCGGAGGTGCAGGTGGAGCGGTTCGGAGCGGGTCCGGTTCGAGGCCGTGCGCGCCTCGCGTGAGGCGAGGGCCTCCCGGACCTCCTCGCCGGCCGTGCTCCTCGAGAGGAGCTCCAGCAGTTCGGCGTCCGACATCCCGAGCTCGCGCAGCTTCATCGCGGCGTGCCGTTCCTCCGCGGGGAGCGTCCCCAGGACGGACTTCAGCGTGCGGGCGGCGTGCTCCGCCCCCGCCTTCTCGCCGGCGGCCGCGGTCCGCACCCGCACGACGACCACCTTCCTCTCGTCGCCGTCTCCGACCGCCGCGCCGGACGCGGGGACGAGGCCGGCGAGCAGGCCGAGCACGACGAGCGCCGCGCCGGCCGCCGGGCCGCGCGATCCGGACTCCGGCTCGGAGTGGACGATCCGTTCGATTCGCTTCATGAGTGCACCTCCACGTGCGGCGAGGGCCGGCGCGTGCGTCGCGTCGGCCGAAAGGGAATCCAGCGCGGCGAGGCCGCGGGCGAGCGCGATCCGATCGCCGGCGACGCGGACGGCGAGGTCGTCGCAGCACGACTCGCGTTCCTCGCGCACCCGCGCCGACAGCCACCAGGCGACCGGGTGGAAGAAGAGGAGCGCCTCGGCCACGCTCTGCATCAGGTTGACCAGGAAGTCGTGTCGGCGGACGTGGGCGAGCTCGTGCGCGAGGACCGCCTCGAGCTGCGTCGGCGCGAGGCCGGCGAACACCGCGGCCGGCACGAGGATCGTCGGACGGAGCCAGCCGACGACGACCGGCCCCGCGACCCTCGCCGAGACGAGCAACCGGACGGCGCGCTTCACGCCGAGACGCGCGCGGAGCGTCGAGAGCCGCCGGCGCCAGGTCGCGGGCGCCGCCGTGGTGCCGCGGCGGGCGAGGCGGCGCGCGCGGGCGAACTGGACGAGCGTGCGCGCGAGCATCGCCGTCGTGCCGAGGATCCAGAGGCCGCCGAGGAGCGGGAGGAGCCGCTGGAGCGGGGCGGCGGCGGTCACGCCCACGAGCGCCGCCACGGAGCCGGCCCCCGGCGCGGCGGTCCCGGCGTCTCCGAGCAGGAAGAACGTCACCGCCGGTGCGGACAGGAGCGCCGCGAGACCGAGCGCCGCGACCGCGTACCGCGCGGACGCGTCCCGCCGTCCGAGCCGCGCCAGGAGGAGCGCGGCCACGGCGCCGATCAGCGCGCCCTGCCAGAGGGAGTGGACGACGGTCTGGCCGAGCCGTTCGACCAGGGCGATCGACGAGGCGTTCACGGCGACTCCTCCAGGTCGTCGAGCATGCGTCGGATCCGCTCGCGCTCCTCGGGCGTCGTCTTGCGCGACGAGAGGGCGCGCAGGACGAGTTCACCCGGCGAGCCGTCGAACACGCGGTCGAGCAGGTCGCCGACCAGACGCTGCTGGGTCTGGCGGGCGCTTCGCGACGCGCGGTAGACCTGGGGCCGGACCGAGGCGTCCCGCTCGACGAGCCCCTTCTCGGTCATGATCTGCATCAGCTTCAGGACGGTCGTGTACCCCGTCCCGCGCCGCTCCTCGAGCGTCCGGTGCACCTCCCGGACGGTGCTCGGCCCGCCCTCCCAGAGGACCCGGAGGATCTCCAGTTCGGCGTCCGTCGGTCGTCGCTGCTCGCGTCTGGCCATCAAGTCCTCCTCTCGACGGGCCCGAGATTAGACGAAGGTCTTCGTCATTGTCGACGAAGATCTTCGTCAGCTTGACGAAAACCTTCGTCGGCGGTTCGGAGGTGGGGAGAGGACCGTCGGCCGCCGGGAGGGGCCGGGGTATCATGCGCCCCGAAGTTCAGGACCTCGGAGGCGAGCGATGCGACGGACGGTCTTCTTCTCGATGGTGTGCGCGGCGATTCCTGCGGCTTCGGCGCAGCTGGTCCACCCGAACGTGTACGCGACGACGGAGGGGGCGAGCAACAACGCCTACCCGTTCCGGTACTCGGCCGGCGCCGGGCGGTACCAGCAGTCGCACGACGCCTCGCAGTTCCCGGGGCCGATGCTGATCACGGAGATCGCGTTCCGGTACCTCGGCGACACGACGGTCCAGGCGGGCTCGGCCGACTTCAAGCTGACGCTCGCCTACTGCGCGACGGCGTGGAACGCGGTCGGGAGTTCGTTCGCCGCGAACATCGGCGCCAACCCGACCGTCGTCTTCGACGGCCTCTGGTCGTACCCCGGCTTCGGCGGCGACCCCGCGACCCCGAACCCGTTCACGAACCGGCTGAAGCTGACGACGCCGTTCGCGTACAACCCGTCGGCCGGCGACCTCCTGATCGACATCGAGATGCGCCAGTCGAGCACGACCGGGAGCGGTTCGTTCGAACGCGCGGTGAACGACACCGGGACGTACCGCGTCTACACCAACAGCGGCAGCACGACGTCGACCACGGGTTCGGTCGGGAACATCGGGCTGATCGTCGAGTTCACCGAGGGGTCGATCACCACCTACGGGTCCGGCTGCGCCGGGAGCGGCGGCCTCACGCCGGAGCTCCTGATGAGCGGAAACCCGGGCCTCGGCCAGCAGGTGATCCTCTCGCTCGACCAGGGGCTCGGCGGCGCGCCGTCGGTCACGATGATCGGCGGGACCGAGGCGTCCGTCCCGATCGGCGGCGGATGCACCCTGCTGGTCCAGCCGCCGGTGCTGCAGCTCTTCATCCCGCTCGGCGGCGCCGGCGCGGGGAACGGCTCGTACACGCTCCCCGGCATCATCCCGCTCTCGTCGCCGGTCGGTCCGGTCTTCTTCCAGGCGTTCGTCGCGGACCCCGCGGCGGTGAACGGCTTCTCGACGTCGAACGGACTCCGCGTCGACATCCAGTGAGGCGACGGGCGGACCGGAGGGCGCGGACGGCGGTCAGTCGATCCGCACCCACCGGTCGCGCTCGACCCGGAACGTGATCGGCCAGCCGGCGTACGGCCGGCCGCCGGCGCGCGGGTCCGCCGCCCGGGGCCACGCCTCGAGCACGACGCGCCGGGTCGCCGGGTCGAGCCGCACGATCCCGTATCCGGGCGAACGGTCGTGGAGCGCCGCCGGCTCGGCGCCCCTTCGGCGCGGGTTGGCGACCGCGAGGACGGTGATCCGGTTCCCGAACCCGTCCCGGAAGTCGCCGGTCCACGGCGGGTCGCCGGCGCGTCGGTCCGCGCCGGGGGTCGAGGGGAGCCAGCGGCGCGGCCAGGTGTTCGCGACCGCGGGGCTCGTGAACGCGATCGGCCCGTCCCGGAACGCGTCGATCCCGTACCGCACGACCGTCCCGAGGTGTTGGTCGCCGGCGAGGTGCAGCGCGTTCGCCCGCCGGACGATCCGGAGCGCGCGGTCCCGCGCCGTCTGCGGCCAGCCGTTCGAGTCGGCGTCGAGGACGGGGAGGTCGTCCGGGGGGAGCGCGCCCTCGGGGAGGATCTCCAGCGACGGCACGACGGCGTCGGTCCGCGCCGGCGCCGGCAGCGTGTGCACCGCGGTGAACGGCGATTGCGAGAGGACGAGCTTCACCCACGTCCCGGGCGGGCGCTCGCCGGCCCATCGGGTCAGGAACGCCTCCTGCGCCGCGCCGAGCAGCCGGGCGCCCGGGACGTCGGCGTCGGCCGGGTCGAAACCGTCCGCGCGGAAGAACCCGTTCCGGACGTCGCCGGCCGGGAC
>JBICIB010000637.1:0-3672 GCA_043101415.1 Planctomycetota bacterium JB042
CCGCGGTCCGCCGGCCCGATCCACGGAATTCGTTCTCCGCCTCAAGGCCCGGATGGCGGGCCGCCGATAAGGCTTCGCATCCGAGGCGCAATCTGCCTGCGCCAGTGGCACGCGGACGGAGTCACCATGGTGTTCTTCTCGAGACGAAAGACGCTCCTGGGTGTCGACGTGGGGTCGGACTCGATCAAGGCGGTCGAGCTCGCACAGCAGGGCGACGAGCTGCTCTGCACGGGATACGGGCAAGTCGAGATCCCGCAAGGCGCCGACGCCGCGGACGCGCTCTCGGACCTGCTGAGGGCGTGCGGCTTCCAGAGCCGCCGCTGCGCGACCTCGGTCTCCGGGCGATCCGTGATCGTCCGGTTCATGCCGATGGTCGACGTCCCCGAGGCGAACCTCAAGTCGGCCGTCCGCTTCGAGGCGGACAAGTACATCCCGTTCGAGCTCGACGAGGTCGTCACCGACTGCTCGAAGCTCGCGTCGGGGGGCGACAAGGACGGCGAGATGAAGGTCCTCCTCGTCGCGGCCAAGCGGGACGTGATCGAGTCGCGGGTCCAGCTCCTGCGGAAGGCGGGGCTCGAGCCGGCGCTCATCGACGTCGACCCGTTCGCGGTCGGGAACGCCTTCGAGCTGGTCTCGCTCTCCAACCCGGACACCGCGCTCGGCGCGCGGGTCTCGGCGCTCATCGACATCGGCGGGGCGAAGACGACCGTGACGGTGGTCAAGGCTCACGAGCCGCGCTTCACCCGCGAGGTGTACCTCGGCGGCGAGGACTTCGCGACGGCGGTGGCCAAGCGGCTCGGCGTCGAATCCGCGGAGGCGGAGCAGCTCAAGCGGAACCCGGGCGAGCGCGCGGACGAGGTCGCGCAGGCCCTGGCGAACTCGGTCGACGAGCTGGCGAACGAGATCCTGCTCTCCCTCGACTACTACGAGGACCGCCAGGACGGCGAGCGGGTCGAGAACGTCTACCTCTCGGGCGGCGGCGCCCGCACGCCCGGCCTCGAGGAGTCGCTCGAACGGACGTTCGAGCGGACCACGACCTCCTGGTCCCCCGTTTCCGGTCTCGCGGTCGACGGCGACGTCGTCGACGCGGACCTCCTCACCGAGAACGCCCCGCAGCTCGCGGTGGCGGTCGGACTCGCCTCGCGCGTCCGCAAGGAGGGCTCCCGATGATCCGCATCGACCTACTCCCCCCCGAGTACCGCCGGGCGGAGCGGACGGCGCCGGCCCAGTTCATGGCCACGATCGGCCTGGTCGCGCTGTTCAGCTCGGCCGCCGCGGGCTGCGCGTACGCGTGGTTCGGCGTGGTCGGCGGGGCGCGCGCCGACGTCGAGAACGCGAAGGAGGTCCTGGAGAGCAAGAAGCCCCAGGCCGTCTACTCCGACTCCCTCGAGAAGGAGAAGAAGGAGTACACGGCGCGCATGGACCACATCAAGACCTTCAGCCAGAGCCGCATCCTCTGGACGAAGAAGCTCGATCAGCTCGCGTCGCTGGTCGACTCGCCCCCCGAGCAGGACCGCCACATGGTCTGGCTGGAGGAGCTGCGGGTCAACATGAACGACGCGCGAAGCCCCGGCCTCCGCATGAAGGGGCACTCGGCGACGTCGCACCTGAAGAAGCTCTCGGACTTCAACTCGGACCTCAAGACCCCGCCGTTCTTCTCGGAGTTCGTCGGCATCTCGGTCCCCGAGGGGAAGGTCGTGACCGACGAGGAGTTCGACCCGTCGTCGGCCTGGGAGTTCGAGGCGTCGCTGACGCTCACCGACCCGAACCCGACCAAGAAGACCGCCTCGCGCACGCTCGCGCCGGTCCAGGCACCCAAGAAGTAGCGGAGAGGACGAGCCGTGGCATTCGAGATGAAGAAGCAGGGACTCCTCCTCGCCCTCGGGTACGTCGCGACGCTCGGCGGCGCCGGCGCCTTCGGGTACTACGCCTACGAGAAGTACAAGGAGGCGCGGGACGAGGAGGCGAGCGTCGGCAAGCAGATCGAGATGGCGGACATCAAGATCGCCCGGATCCCGGGCCTCGAGACCGACGTCATCTGCCTGCGCGAGAACGTCGGCGAGCTGGTGAAGATCCTCCCGGACAGCAAGGAGGTGAACGAGTTCGTCAACAAGCTGAACGACTTCTCCATCGAGTCGGGCGTCGAGCTCTCGTCGCTGAAGCCGGAGAAGGACCGCAGCAAGAAGAAGGACGTCTTCGACAAGGTCATCTACAAGCTCGAGATGACCGCGAACCTCGACCGGTTCCTCCAGTTCCTCTCCGCGTGCGAGGGGTGGGAGCGGTTCGTCCGCGTCACCTCGCTCGAGATCGACGGCGGGAGCTGGGACGAGGAGATGGCGCGGGACGAGGTCGTCCACGACATCGCCGTCGCCCTCGAGACGTACGCCTACCGCGGGCACGACGACCCGTCGAAGCTCTCCACGACGATCCACAACTACGAGCGCCGGCGCGACACCCTCTGGGACGAGATCATCTCGCGGCGGTCGGAGATCCGGGTGGAGCGGTACACGTACGTGCCGAACGAGCTCCGGCGCGACATGTTCATCGACCCGCGCCGCCGGATCGTCGACGACGGCGACGGCGGGCTCCCGTACGAGGAGCAGCAGGCGCTCGTCATGGACTTCGTGACCCGGGCCGCCGAGCTGGCCGACAAGCTCTCCGCCCTCGAGGCCCCCGGGCTGAACTTCATCCGCCGGATGGAGCTCGACAACGAGATCGACAGCAAGCTGTACGGCCTCCAGAACGAGGTCGAGGCCTGCGTCGCATCGCGCGACGTCACCGATCACTCGCTGCGCCGTCGCATCGAGCGGGACGTCATGCCGATCCTGCGCTCGGTCGGCGAGACGCGCGGCGTCACCACCGCCGCGTCGATCGAGGACCTGCGGCAGTTCCGCAACAAGATGGCCGAGCTGCTCGACGCGGGGAACTACGCCGCCGTCGTCGCCCAGTTCGAGACGATCGAAGACCGCCTCGCGCCCGAGGATCTCGACCCCGAGATGCTCGCGCTGCTCCAGGACATGGAGCAGACCGCCTACCAGGCGTCGGCCGCGATGGACTTCGAGAGCAAGGACATCGAGATCGGGGGCGCCATCGTGGCGTCCTCACGTTCCGTGGTGGTCGTGAACGGACTCGTCCTCAGCGAGGGAGACGCCCTCGAGGACGACCTGATCGTCCACCGTATCGCCGCCGATCGCATCGAGTTCGAGTATCGGGGCGTGGTCCTGGCGAAGGTCCGCTGACGGCGGATGGCGATCTTCGCTTCCCAGTGAGGTCTCCCGCTCGCGCATCTTGAAGGGCGCGGACGGGCTAAGAGTTGGAGGAATCCGGATGCGGTCCGACACGGTCCGTTACGCGTGGTCGGTGCTGGGCGCCGTCCTCTCCCTGTCGATCCTTGGGTCGACCGCCGAGGCTCAGATCTTCGGGACGGGTGAACCCGTCCAGAGCACGATCGACGACTCGGCGACCATCTCCCTCGACGTCGCGGAGCGCCCCCTCGGGGACGTGCTGCGGCTGATCCACGACCGTTCCGGCGCGAACATCCTGCTCGCGCCGGGAGTCGACGCGCGGGTCACGATCGCCTTCACCGGCGTGCCGTGGCGCGAGGCGCTCGGCCTGGTCGCCGAGAACGCGGGCTGCATCGTCAACGAGACGAAGGGCCGCATCTATCGGGTG
>JBICIB010000638.1:0-3195 GCA_043101415.1 Planctomycetota bacterium JB042
TCGAACGTCCGGTCGATCCGCTCGAGCGTCTCCGCCGAGCGGACGAGCGGCTCGGGGGCGGCGCGTCCGTCCGCGGTCGCCTCGGCGAGCGCGCGTCGCACGGCGGCGAGGTCGTCCTGGAGCGAGCGCCGGCGCTCCCGCACCTCCTCGTCCGGCGATTCGGCGGGGACGTCGTCCGCGGGCGCGGGCTCGGGTGACGTCTGGGCGGGTCCGCCGGGGGCGGGCGGGGCCGCCGCGGCGAGGGCGGCGAGGGCGAGGAGGGCCGCGGCACGGGCGGGGCGGCGGGCGGGGCGAACCATGCGGCCATCGTAGCGCGGGGGATCGGCGTCGACCGCGACTGCTACCCTGGACGGGATGGAGCCGGACCGGGGCGCGGACTGGGAGCGGGTGCGGGAGCTGTTCGAGGCGGCGTGCGAGCGCCCGCCCGAGGAGCGCGAGCCGTTCGTGCGGGAGGCGGCGGGTGAGGACCGGGCGACCGCCGACGAGGTGCTCGAGCTGCTCGGGGCGGCGGACGACTCCCGCGGCCGGCTCGCCCCTCCGCGCGCCTCGTGGCGGGAGGACGGTCCGGTCCGAGGAGCGCCGATCGGGCCGGGCGCGCGGGTCGGTCCGTACACCGTCGAGCGGACGATCGCCACCGGCGGCATGGGCGTCGTCTTCCTCGCCCGGCGCGAGGAGCCGCGGCGGACCGTCGCGCTGAAGATGATCCAGCTCGGCTTCGACGACGACGCGGCGGTGCGGCGCTTCCGGACCGAGGTGTCGGTGCTCGCGGCGCTCACGCACCCCGGCATCGCCCGCGTCTACGAGAGCGGCGTCCTCGAGGACGGCGCGCGCTCCCTCCCGTGGTTCGCGATGGAGGTCGTCCCCGAGGCGCGGACGCTCGTCGAGCACGCGCGCGCCGCCTCGCTCTCCGACGCCGAGCGGGTCGACCTGCTGCGGGAGGTCCTCGGCGCGGTCGAGCACGGACACGCGAAGGGGGTCGTCCACCGCGACCTGAAGCCGGACAACCTGCTCGTCGACGCGGAGGGGCGCACGAAGGTGATCGACTTCGGCGTCGCGAGGGCGACCGGAGCGGACGGGAGCGCGACGGCGACGCTGACCCGCACCGGCACGATCGTCGGGACGCTCCAGTACATGAGCCCGGAGCAGCTCGCGGGCTCGGACCGGGTCGACGCGCGGACCGATGTCTACGCGCTCGGCGTGGTGCTGTTCGAGCTCCTCTGCGGCGCGCACCCGTTCGATCTCGCCGACCTGTCGCTCGCGGCCGCCGCGCGCCGCGTCGCCGAGACGTCGCCGCGCCGTCCGTCGGCGCTCCGGAAGGACGTCCCGCGCGACCTCGAGACGATCGTCCTGAAGGCGCTCGAGAAGGAGCCCGGGCGGCGGTACGCGTCGGCGGCGGCGTTCGCGCGCGACCTCGAGCGGTGGCGGCTCCACGAGCCGGTCGAGGCGCGCCCGCCGAGCATGACGTACCAGGCGCGGCTGTTCGCCCGTCGCCATCGCGCGTTCGTCGGCGCGGCGCTCGTCATCTCGGTCGTCTCCGTGTTCGCCGCGGCGTACTCGTACCGGAAGAGCGTCGTCGCGCGCGACGCGGAGGCGCTGGCGAACCGTCGGTTCTCGGAGGGGCGGCGGCTGGCGCGCGGGCTGCTCGAAGACGCCTTCGACGAGCTGCTCGGCGTGAAGGGGGCGACGCGCGCGAAGGCGACGCTGGCGCGGGTCGCGACGTCGTACCTCGACGGGCTCGCCGGCGAGGCGGAGCGCGACCTCGGGCTCGGGCTCGAGCTCGCCCGCGGCTACGTCCGGATGGGGAGCATCCTCGGCGCGCCGCGCTTCTCGAACCTCGGCGACTCCGAGGGGGCGTTCGAGAGCTACGGCCGCGCGATCCTGCTCGGCGAGCGGCTGCGGGAGGGGTTCGCGGGCGAGGCGGAGGTCGACCTCTTCCTCGCGCGCGCGCACCTCCTCCGCGGGCGGGTCGCGTTCGCGTCGGCAAGGCACGACCGGGCGGTCTCCGACATCCGGCTCGGTCTCGCCGCGCTCGGCCGCGTCCCGCGGCGGGCGGCGGAACCGGATCGGCTCGCGAACCTCGAGGCGTCGCTGCTCCTCCTGCGCGGCGAGGTCGAGAGCCGCACCGTGGCGAAGGGGGCGGGGGAGGACGACTTCCTCCGCGCGCTCGCCGTGATCGAGCCGTACGACCAGCCGAACGCCCGCCGCACCGCGGCGATGGCGCTCGAGCGTCTCGGCCGGAGCGCCCGGTCGCGGGGGGACGTCGCGCGGGCGATCGAGCTGTTCGAGCGGCACGTCGAGGTCCTCGAGTCGCTCGTCGGGACGGCGCCCGACGAGGTCGAGGGACGGAGCGACCTCCACAGCGCGCTCGGCACGCTCGGGACGGCGATCCTGCCGACCGGCCGGCACGAGGAGGCGCTCCGTCTGTTCGAGCGTTCGCTCGCGCTCTGCGAACCGATCGCGGCCGCCGACGAGGACGACGCCGCCGCGTGGAGCGACCTCGGGTTCAGCCACGAGTGGATGGGTTCGGCCCGGCGCGCGCTCGGCGACCTGGAAGAGGCGGCGGCGGCGTTCGAGCGCGGCGCGGAGATCGCGGAGCGATGGCGCGAGCGCGACCCCGGCCGGACGGAGTGGCCGTGGGCCGTCTCGCGGCGACGGTTCGGGCGCGCGCTGGTCCTGAACTGGCTCGGCCGCTCCGAGGAGGCGTTGGCCGACGCCGAGCGCGCGTTCGCGGCGGGTCGCGAGGCGGCGCGCCTCGCGCCGGACGACGTCGCGGGGAAGCAGGACCTCTGCTGGGGAGCGGGCGCGCAGTTCCAGATCCTCCACGGGCTCGGCCGCTTCGACGAGGCGATCGCGGTGGCGGCGGAGGCGCGCGACGTCGCGGCGCGGCAGCTCGAGGTCGACCCGGACGACGCGGTGATGGCGCGGCACGTCGTGGTGCTCGACGACCAGGTCGGCATCGCGTGGCAATCGATCGCGGACGACGTCGAGCGGCCCGCCGAGGAGCGGCGCGCCGCCTACGACGAGGCGATCGCGGCGTACGAACGGACGCGGGGCGCGCTGCGCCGGCTCGTCGATCGCGAGCAGCAACTGCCGGGGGACGAGGGGGTCTTCCCGGTGCTCGAGGAGTCGATCGAGCGTTGCCGCGTCGGGCGCGCGGCGCTTCGGGGAGAGGGCGGGGGGTGAAAGAGAACGGCC
>JBICIB010000639.1:0-2668 GCA_043101415.1 Planctomycetota bacterium JB042
TGGTCGACCCGGTCACCGGCCGGACGGTCGCCGAGCTGCTGGCCGAGCTGAGGAGCGGGAGGGGGCGGTGACCGACGCGCTCGAGGGCCCGACGGCGGCGGGGGCGCGCGTCGACGCCTGGCGCGCGGAGGGGGCGACGATCGGGTTCGTCCCGACGATGGGCGCGCTCCACGAGGGGCACCTCTCGCTGGTGCGGGCGGCGAAGCGGCGCTGCGACCGGGCGCTCGTCTCGATCTTCGTGAACCCCCTGCAGTTCGCGCCGGGCGAGGACCTCGAACGGTACCCCCGCGACTTCGACGGCGACCGCGAGAAGCTCGCCTCGGCCGGGTGCGACGCCGTCTTCACCGCGACGCCGGAGGAGATGTACCCCGCCGACTTCTCGACGTACGTCGTCGAGGACCGGCTCTCGACGACCCTCGAGGGAGCGTCGCGGCCGACCCACTTCCGCGGCGTCCTGACCGTCGTCTGCAAGCTGTTCCACGTCGCCCGGCCGGACGTCGCCTTCTTCGGGCAGAAGGACGCGCAGCAGGCCCTCCTGATCCGGCGCATGGTGCGGGACCTCGGGTTCCGGCTCGAGGTCTCGGTCGAGCCGATCGTGCGCGACCCGGACGGGCTGGCGCTGTCGAGCCGGAACGCCTACCTCGACCCGCACGAGCGGACGCGCGCCCTGTCGCTGTCGCGGGCCCTCGGGGCGGCTCGCGCGGCGTACGACGGCGGCGAACGCGACGCGGCCGAGCTCCGCGCCGCGGCCCGGTCGGCGATCGAGAGCGGCGGCGTCGAGCCCGAGTACCTGGAGGTGCGCGACGCGGAGACGCTCGCCCCGCTCGAACGAGTCACGGAGAAGGCGCTCGTCCTGGTCGCGGCCCGCGTCGGGAAGACGCGCCTGATCGACAACGCGGTGCTCGGAGGAGACGCGCTCTGATCCCGATCGAACGGAGCGACGACCGCGTCGTCGTCCTCCCTCCCGCCAAGCTGAACCTCTACCTCGACGTCCTCCGAAGGCGCGACGACGGCTTCCACGAGCTCGAGACGGTGATGCACGCGGTCGACCTCTCCGACCGCCTCACCGTCCGACGCACGCGAGGCGAGGCGATCCGCCTCACCACGCGCGGTCGCCCCTGCCCCGCCGGCCCCGAGAACCTGATCGTCCGCGCCGCCGAGGCGTACTTCTCTTCGCGTCGCGACCGGTTCGGAGTCGAGGCGGAACTCGAGAAAAACGTCCCGTTGGGCGCAGGTCTGGGGGGTGGATCGGCCGATGCAGCAGGCATGCTCGCCGCCCTCGACCACCTCTCCGACGCTCCGCTCGGCGAACCGGCGCTCGCGGGGATCGCCGCGTCCCTCGGCTCCGACGTGCCGTTCTTCGTCACCTGCGGCCGCTCTCCGACCGCGGTCGCGCGGGGCCGGGGCGACCGGATCGAGCCGTTCGCCCCGGGCACCTCACCCCGGAGGACGTTCGTCGTCTTCTTCCCGGGGACCCACGTCGAGACCGCGGCGGTCTACCGTGGCCTAAATTTGGACTTGACAAGACCTAAGAACGATCTCAAAACGGCTGTCGATCTGATGGCGTTTGGGGGGTCGGACGGAGTGCCGGAGTTTCACAACTCGCTGGCGGAGCCGTTCCGGGCGTTGTTCCCGGAGCTGGCGGCACTCCAAGACCGAGCGTCCGAGGTGTCGGCACGAACGTTCTGGCTGACCGGATCGGGGTCGGCGATGTTCGCGGTGGTGGCGGATCGGTCCGACGGCGCGCAGGTGCGCGAGCGGCTCGACTCGCTCTCGATCGGCGAGTCGTTCTTGTGCGCGAGCCTTCCCGAGCGACCGGACGGAGCAGAGGGAGGGCAGCCGTGAGGATCTCCGAAGTCCGCGTCAAGCTCGTCGACAACCGGAGCGAGAAGCTCCAGGCGTTCTGCACGATGACCGTCGAGGGCGAGTTCGTCGTCCGCGACATCAAGATCATCGACGGCGCGCGCGGGCCGTTCATCGCGATGCCGAGTCGGAAACTGACCGACAGATGCGGCCGGTGCGGCATCAAGAACCACCTCCGCGCGAAGTACTGCAACGAGTGCGGGAACCGCCTCGCGAGCAACCGGGCGAAGTCGGACGGACGCGGCCGGGCGCGCCTCCACACGGACATCGCCCACCCGATCAACGCGAACTGCCGCCAGTTCATGGAGCAGACGATCCTCGAGGCGTTCCACGCCGAGGTCGAGAAGGCGAAGTCCCCGGGCTACGTCGCCCCCGATCTCGAGGACTTCGACGACGGGTACGACGACTACGAGGAGCCCGCCCGCCGGACGACTCCGAAGGAGAAGGAGCGGGAAGCCGGGCACGGTGCCTGATCACCCGCGTTGACTCCGAAGAACCTCCAGGACCGGCGCCTCGTGATCGTCGGCGCCGGCGTCGTCGGCCGCGCGCTCGGGAAGGCGTCGCGCGAGGCGGGGATCCCCGTCGCCGCCGTCGTCTCCCGGTCGCTGAACCGCGCCCGCGCGGCGTGCCGCTTCATCGGCGAGGGGGAGCCGACGACCGACCCGGCGGCCGCCGGGTCGGGGAACCTCCTGATGCTCGCCACGATCGACCGCGTCCTCGACTGGGCCGCGCACCGCGTGGCGGACGCGGCCGCGCTCCCGAAGGGGACGGTCGCCTTCCACTGTTCGGGCGCCTTCCCCGGCGA
>JBICIB010000640.1:0-6342 GCA_043101415.1 Planctomycetota bacterium JB042
CCTCGACAAGGTCCACGTCCTCGAGGACGTCGCGAGAGGACAGAAGTACGTGAACGGTATCCCCGTGAGAGGCATCCGGGTCAGCGACGCCGCCTGAGATCGTTTACACAGCTCTTGACACGACCTCAGACGACCGAGCGAACTCGGGAGCGTCGGTGCTCTCGTGTCGCCCTACCCCTCCGCGTCAGCGCCCTCTCCCCTGCTCTCACTTGCTCTCCCCTGCTCTCCCTTGCTCTCCCTTCAGGTACTTCAGCAGCTCGCTCTCCGTCGACAGCACGAGCGTGGTGTCGCCGCTGGCGAGGGCCTGCCGGTAGGTGTCGAGGGTCTGGTAGAAGGCGTAGAACTCCGGGTCGGCGCCGAACGACTCGGCGTAGATCCGGGTCGCCTCGGCGTCCGCCTCGCCGCGGATCGTCTCGGCCTTCCGGAACGACTCCGACTCGATCCGCTTCAGCTCCTTCTGCTTCTCTCCCTCGATCTCCGCCGCGCGGCCGGTCCCCTCGGAGCGGTACCGCTCGGCGATCTGGTTCCGTTCGGCGATCATCCGCTTCTGGACCGACTGGCGGACCTTGGCGCTGTAGTCGATGCGGCGGATCCGGACGTCGATCAGCTCGATGCCGAGCTCGGCGACGTCGGCCTGGCAGGCGGAGAGGATCGACTCGATGAGCTGGTCGCGGCCGACCGAGATGCGGTCCTCCGCCGATCTCTCCGACGCGAACGCCTCGATCTCCTCCTCCTGCTGGAGCTCCCGATCGGAGGCGCGGACCGCCTCGATCAGGTTGTTCTCCGAGATGAACCGGCGGGTCGCGCCGTCGAGGATGTCGTCGAGGCGGCTCTGCGCGCTCGCCTCGTTGTTGGCGGTCTTCAGGAACTTCAGCGGGTCCTTGATGCGCCACCGCGCGGTCGTGTCGACGAAGATCGTCTTCTTGTCCTTCGTGACGATCTCGCGCGCGTCGCCGTCCCACTCGAGGATCCGCTTGTCGAACCGGCGGACGTCCTGGACGAACGGGAGCTTGAAGTGGAGGCCCGACTCGGTGATCGGCCCGCGGACCGGGTCGCCGAACTGGGTGATGATCACCTGCTCGGTCTCGTGGACCGTGAACGCGGCCGCGACCGCGACGAGCAGGGCGACGACGAGGGCGACCGGGACGAACCTCATCGTTCCCCTCCCTTCAGGGCGTTCAGATCGAGCAGCGGCAGCACCCCGCCGGCCTCGCCGTCGAGGATCACCTTCGAGCGGAGCCGCGGGAGGACCTCGCGCATCGTCTCGAGGTAGATCCGCTTCCGGGTCACCTCGGGCGCCTTCTCGTACTCGGCCCGGATCTTCGAGAACCGCTCCGCCTCGCCCTTCGCCCGGTTCACGCGGTCGATCGCGTACCCCTCCGCCTCGGAGATCAGCTGCTTCGCGACGCCCTCCGCGGCGGGGATCGCCTCGTTGTACGACTTCTGGGCCTGGAGGATCATCTCCTCCTTCTCCTGCTTCGCGGCCTCGACGTCGGTGAACGACGGCTTCACCGCCTCGGGGGGGAAGACGTCCTGCAGCTTCACGAAGACGATGTGGATGCCCGACTCGTACTGGTTGAGGATCGACTGGAGGGTCGTCCGGCACTCCTCCTCGATCTCGGTCTTCCCGACCGTCAGGACCTCGGTGACGCTCCGGTCGCCGATGACCGCCCTCATCGCCGACTCGGCGATCGCGCGGAGCGTCCGCTCGGGGGCGCGGACGCGGAAGAGGTACGCCTGCGGATCCTTGATGTTGTACTGGACCGTCCACTCGACGTCCGCCTGGTTCAGGTCGCCGGTCAGCATGATCGACTCGTTCGAGTAGTCCTGCTGCGAGTACTGCGTCCGGACGTCGGCGCGGGACGTCCGGAAGCCGAACTCCTCCTTCTGGTTCCGCTCCTTCTTCACGCGGACCGCCTTCTCGAGCCCGAACGGCCACTTGAAGTGGAGGCCCGGCTCTTCGGTCCGGACGTAGGCGCCGAAGCGCGTGACCACGGCGACCTCCTCCGGTTCGACCGTGTACCACGTCGTCGTCGCCAGCGCGACGAGGAGGAAGGCGGCGACGGCGATCCCGCCGACCCGGATGCGTTGGGCGCGCGGCATCGAGGCCCCGGCGCCGCGGAATTCCTGACTCATGGTCTCTCCGGTCGCGTGAAGCGAGGGGGAGCCATACTGGATCACCCCGGCCGGAATTCAAGGACTTGCGGCCGCGAGCCGGGAGAGCCACGATGAGCGGCATGACCGGCGACCGACGCTCGTTCCTCGCGCAGGCCGGGGGACTCCTGACCGTGCCGCTCCTCGGCGGCGTCCTGGTGGAGGGGGCGGCGGCCCGCGTGCGGCGCGTCGTCGCCGCGGCGGCCGGGCGCTCGGCGGAGGAGGTGGCCGCCGACGAGGACTTCTGGTTCCCGGTCCAGCAGGCGTTCGCGGTCGACCGTTCGCTGATCAACCTGAACAACGGCGGGGTCTCCCCGGCCCCGGAGAGCGTGATGTCGGCGGTCCGCCGGCACGACGCGTACTCGAACCACGCGCCGGCGAAGACCGCGTGGCGCGACCTCCGGCCGAACGTCGAGAACGTCCGGACCCGCCTCGCCGCGAGCTTCGGCGCCGACCGGGAGGAGATCGCGATCGTCCGGAACGCGACCGAGGCGCTCGACAACGTCCTGTTCGGGATCGACCTCGCCCCCGGCGACGAGGTGCTGACGACCGACCAGGACTACGGCTCGATGCTCTCCGCGCTCGAGCACCGCGTCGCGCGCCACGGGATCGTCCTGAAGAAGGTGAAGCCTCCGACGCCGTCGCCGTCCTCCGACGCGCTGGTCCGGATCTTCGCCGACGCGCTGACCGACCGGACGAAGCTGGTCCTCGTCTGCCACGTCGTCAACCTGACCGGGCAGATCTTCCCGATCCGGGAGATCTGCCGGGTCGCCCACGCCCGCGGCGCCCGCGTCCTCGTCGACGGCGCGCACAGCTTCGCCCACTTCCCGTTCACGCGCGACGACCTCGGCTGCGACTTCTTCGGGACGTCGCTCCACAAGTGGCTGAACGCGCCGATCGGCAGCGGGATGCTGTACGTGAAGCGCGAGCACGTGAAGGGGCTCTGGCCGCTGTTCGGGCAGCTGGAGGTCGGCGCGGACGACGTCCGGAAGTTCGAGTCGTACGGCACGTACCCGGTGGGGGACCGGCTCGCGATCGCCGAGGCGCTGACGTTCCACGAGGCGCTCGGGGCCGACCGGAAGGCCGCGCGCCTCCGCCACCTCCGCGACCGCTGGGTCGACCGCGTGAAGGACGACCCGCGCGTCCGCCTCCACGCCGCCCCGAACGGCGTCGACTCGTGCGCGATCGCCACCGTCGGCGTCGAGGGGATCGACTCGGGCGCGCTCGGACGTCACCTGATGCGCGAGCACCGGATCGTCACCACGACGATCGGCCACGAGGACGTCGACGGCATCCGGGTCACGCCCGGGATCTACACCACGCTCCGCGAGGTCGACCTCTTCGCGGACGCGATGCTCCACGTCCTCGAGCACGGGATCGAAGAGCCATGACCGAGCGCCACGTCGTCTGCAAGCTGACCGACATCCAGGACAAGCGCGGCAAGGCGTTCGAGCTCGCCGGGCGGCGGATCAGCGTCTTCCGCGACGGCGACCGCGTCTTCGCCCTCGGCGACTCCTGCTCGCACATCGGCGCCTCCCTCGAGGAGGGGATCGTCGCCGACGGCACGGTCGTCTGCCCCTGGCACGGCGCCCGCTTCTCCCTCGAGAACGGCGAGCCGTTCGGCCCTCCCGCCCGCGGCGGCGTCGGCTGCTGGCCGTGCCGGGTGGAGGGGGAGGACGTGGTGGTGGAGGCGTAGGAGGGGGAGCAACGAGAGCAGGGGAGAGCAGGGGAGAGCAGGGGAGAGGGCGCTGACGCGGAGGGGGTCACGGGAATCGGCGGTGCGACGAGGAGAGCGGCTGCCGAGGCCCGACGAGTCGCGGCCCCTTTCGACTGCCTCGGGATTCCGGGTGAGCGCCCTATCGTTCCGCTCTTCTCACTGCGCCGCGTCTCGCGACGATTCCGCCGACTGCTTCTCCTTCGCGGCGCAGCTCTCGCACTCGCAGAGGTCGCGGAGGCGGGGGAAGGTGTAGAGGCCGGTGTCGTGGTTGTCGCTCCAGGTGAACTGGAGGGCGTAGCGGCCGGACTGCTCGATCTTCATCGGGCGGACGTTCGGGTCGATGAACTCGAGGACGGTCTTCCGCTTGCCGGTGTGCTCGTCGACGCAGCCGGCGCAGGAGCAGAGGAAGCGGAGGCGCTGGAAGTTGTGGCGCGAGACGTGGCCGTCGTCCCAGGTGACCTGGAGGAGCGGGCCGTCGGCGTCGATCGCGGTCGGCATGCCGGCGCCGGCCTGGGTCATGGTGATCGTCGACAGGCCGGAGGCGACGGTCTCGGCGAGGGCGCGGAACGCGGCCGCGGTGTCGCTGTCGGGGGCGGCCTTGACGACCGGCGTCCCCTCGTCGCCGAGGGCGGCGAGCTCGGGCTCGATCGGGATCGCGCCGAGGACGGGGACGCCCCACGACGCGAACGGCTTGTCCCCGCCGCGCGGGCGGAAGATCTCGTGCCTGGCGTCGCAGTGGCCGCACTTGAAGTACGCCATGTTCTCGACGACGCCGAGGACCGGCACGTTCACGGTGCCGAACATCTTCAGGCCCTTCTGCGCGACCTCCGACGCGACGTCCTGCGGCGTGGTGACGATGATCGCCCCGGTCAGCTCGGCGGTCTGGGTGAGCGTGAGCTGCACGTCGCCGGTCCCCGGCGGGAGGTCGACGACGAGGTAGTCGATCTCGCCCCAGTCGACCTTGGTGAGGAACTGCTGGATCAGGCTCGACGCCATCGGGCCGCGCCAGACCACGGGGGACTGGTCGCCGACGAGCATGCCCATCGACATGAACTTCATCCCGTGGGCGTCGAACGGGACGAGCATCCCCTGCGGGTTCTGCTTCGGCTGTCCCTCGCCGCCGACCATGTGGGCGACCGACGGGCCGTAGACGTCGGCGTCGAGGAGGCCGACCGAGGCGCCGGCGTCGGCGAGGGCGGCCGCGAGGTTGACGGCGACGGTCGACTTGCCGACCCCGCCCTTCCCCGAGGCGACCGCGAGCACGTTCTTCACTCCCGGGAGGACCGGCCCGGACGACTGCGCCGCCTTCCCCCGCACCTGCGCCGTCATCTCGACGTGGACGTCGGTGACGCCGTCGATCGTCCGGATCCAGCGCTCGCACTCGCCGCGGAGCTGCTCCTTCACCGGGCAGGCGGGGGTCGTCAGTTCGACCACGACGGAGACCTTGCCGCCGTCGATGTCGACCTTCTTGACGAAGCCGAGCGAGACGATGTCGCGGTGGAGGTCGGGGTCCTGGACGTTCCGCAGAACGCGGACGACGTCGGCTTCCTGGATCTGGCTCATCGGATCTCCCGGGAGTGCGAAGCGACCCGTGACGGACGTCGCCACGGGTCGCCGGGGTGCATCTTCTTAGCGCGGTGTCGCGGTCACGCCAGCGGCGCGGCTCAGGCGGTCACCTTGATGCCGAGGCGCTCCGCGAGGGCGGCGTGCTGCCGCTTCATCTCCTCGGGGAGCCGGTCGCCGAACTTCTGGAAGTACTCGGCGATCCCCTCGCACTCGGTCTTCCAGTCCCCGGCGTCGACGGTGAGGAGCTGGTGCATCGCGTCGGCGTCGACGTCGATCCCGTCGATGTTGAGGGCGTCCTCGGTCGGGACGTGGCCGATCGCCGTCTCCGCCGCGTCGCCCTTCCCCTCGCACCGGTCGAGGATCCACTCGAGGACGCGCATGTTCTGGCCGAAGCCCGGCCAGAGGAACTTCCCGTCGTCGCTCTTCTTGAACCAGTTGACGTGGAACACCTTCGGCATCTTGTCCGACTTCGTGCCGAGCGAGAGCCAGTGCCCCCAGTAGTCGGCCATGTTGTAGCCGCAGAACGGGAGCATCGCGAACGGGTCGCGGCGGACGACGCCGACGGCGCCGGTCGCGGCGGCGGTCGTCTCCGAGCCCATCGAGGCGCCGACGAAGACGCCGTGGTTCCAGTCGAACGCCTCGTAGACCAGCGGCGCGGTCCGCGCGCGGCGGCCGCCGAAGATGATCGCGGAGATCGGCACCCCCTTCGGGTTGTCCATCTCCGGGGAAGCGCTCGGGCACTGCTTCGCCGGGGCGGTGAAGCGCGAGTTCGGGTGGGCGGCCGGGGTCTCGGTCGCGGGCGTCCACGGGTTGCCGCGCCAGTCGGTCGCCTTGGCCGGCGGCTCGGAGAGCCCCTCCCACCACGGCTGCTTGTCCTCGGTGATCGCGGTGTTCGTGAAGATCGA
>JBICIB010000641.1:0-3558 GCA_043101415.1 Planctomycetota bacterium JB042
GTTCGCCGGCCGCGACGTCTACGTCCCGGTCGAGTCGGCGGACGGGGAGTTCGTCGCCATGCTCGTCGTCCGGCAGTTCGGCTTCGACCTCGCCGGCGTCCCCGACGGGGACGGCGACCGGCAGGCCGCGATCCGGAGCACCCTCGGGAACCTCCGACGGCGGGCGGAGCGGGAGTACGGGGACCGGGGCGAGCCGCGCGTCCTTCGGGGAGCGCTCCCCGAGCCGAGGGTGAGGGGGTAGGGAGCAGGGGAGAGCAGGGGAGAGCAACGAGAGCAGGGGAGAGCGCGGGGGGAATCGAGGGTCGTCCTCGCGTCCTTGCCGCGTTCCGGGGAAGGAGGGGAGAGCGCGGGGGGAATCGAGGGGCGTCCTCGCATCCTTGCCGCGTTCCGGGGAAGGGGGGAGAGCGGGGACTTAGGATGGGCGGTGGAGGTGCTCTTCTTGGCCGGTTGGGTTCGTCGGTCGTTGGCGGCGGTCGGGGTCGCGCTGGCGGGGCTCGTCGTCGGGCTGAACGCCTGTCGAGGGCCGCTCGTGGTCGAGCCGCTGCGGCGGAACGGCGCGGCGTTGCCGGTGGACGGGGACCTGGAGCTCGCGCGGCGGTACGGGCCGTTCCTGTACAAGGCGGTCCACCTGGAGAAGGGGCGGCAGGACCTTCCGGCCCGGGTCGACTTCGACGGCGACCTGGACGGCGAGAACAACTGGGAGACGTTCCCCCATCACGAGCTGGTGCCGACCGTGTCCTACGCGTGCGTCGAGAGCGCCACGCACTGGTTCCTCACGTACCACGTCTTCCACCCGCGCGACTGGACGCACGTCGACCTCGGCGTGCACCTGACGCACGAGGGGGACGGGGAGAACCTGCAGGTCGCGGTCCGGAAGAGCACCGGCCGGGTCGAGCTCCTCTACACCCAGGCGCACTACGACGGCGCGGTCCATCCCCACCCCGACGTCCCGGTCGGGGCGCGCGAGATCGAGCCGCGCGGTCCGCTGGTCCTCGTCGACGACGAAGGGCGCGTCGACCCCGGGGGGACCCACGCGGCGGTCTTCGTCGAGTCGGGCGGCCACGGGATCCACGCGGTCGGCGACCCGCGCGCGGACGTCGAGGTCGCCGCGAGCGGGAGCTTCGCGTTCGACGGACACGGCATCCTCTTCCGCCCGGCGCGCGTCGGCGAGCCGGTCGCCGAGCCGCCCCTCGACGCCGAGGTCGTCCCGTACGCGCTCGCCTCGACGCTCGCCGGGCTCTGGCCGGCGCTGCGGGAC
Source organism: Planctomycetota bacterium JB042 (assembly GCA_043101415.1). Lineage (GTDB taxonomy): Bacteria > Planctomycetota > B15-G4 > B15-G4 > JADJEK01 > JAUIEL01. The sequence continues at coordinate 1,259 of JBICIB010000641.1, forward strand.
GGCACGCTCGTCGGCGAGGGGCGCCTGCTCGACGGGCCCGTGCCGTACCGGGACGCGCGGCTCACGATCGACGTCCCGCGCTACCACGAAGCCGACCGGTTCAGCGGCCCGTTCGGCCCCGATCGCGGCATCTCCCCGTTCGCCGTCGGGTTCGGGTTCGACGACGACCTCGGCCGCCTCTTCTTCGATCCCGCGAGACGCTACGCGGAGGCGCTGGTCGTGCCCGAGCCGTGGGCGCTCGAGCTGGAGCCGTACCCGTTCGGCGACTGAACGAGCGCGACGTCCTCGGCGTCAGTCGACGTCGTCGTCGTCGTCATCGTCGTCGACGACGCTGATCCGATACCCCGGCTTCCAGGCGACGATCGTCGTCCCGAACTCCTCGTCCTCGATGTTCAAGGCGTGTTCGAGCCGGAGCGCGACCATCGGCTCCTCCGTCACCGCGTCGAGAGGCCCCGTCAGCTCGTCGTCGTCGGTCTCCACGAGCACGGTCTTTCCGACCAGCTCGTTCATCCACGCGATCATCGACATCGGAGCTCCTCCGGTCCGGGGGCGGGGCGAGCCGGGATTCCACCAGATCGCGCGCGCGGGGCCCACCGGGCTCCGGGCCGATTCCGAGCGCGACCTCCTCCGCGCTCCCGGGCCGAGCAGGTCGTTCGGATTCCTTGACGCCGGCCCGGCCCGATTCCGCTGGCCGGGAGGAGAGGGCAGTCCGGCCCTCGCTCGTCCACCGCCCGAGGTCCCCCGATGAAGCCGACGCCGACGCTCCTCCTCCCGCTCCTCCTCCTCGCCGCCGTCCCCGCGTCGGCGAAGACGATCGAGGTCCCCGACGACCACGCGACGATCCAGGCCGCGATCGACGCGGCGCAGCCGGGCGACACGATCGAGGTCGACCACGGCACCTACCCGGAGCGGATCGTCGTCCCCCCCGCCCTCGCCGGTCTGAAGATCGAGGGGTCGTCGCGGACCGTGCTCGAGGACCTGATCCTCCTCGACACGCCCGTGATCCGGATCGAGGCGCCGGGCGTCGAGATCGAGAACGTCACCGTCCGCCACGTCCTCGGCCTCGGCACCCGGTCGGCGATCGAGGTCGCGGCGCCCGACGTCACGCTCCGCGAGCTCGCCCTCTTCTCAATCGACGGCGACGCGATCGAGTCGTCCGGCGCCGACCGCCTCCGCCTCGACGAGATCGAGTTCGTCGACGTCGACGGCTTCGCGACCTCCCTCTCCGGCGAGGACGTCGTCGTGACCGACTGCGAGGTCCGCGGCGCGGACGACGGGATCGAGGTGACCGGCGCGCGCGCCTCGGTCGAGGAGAACGACGTCGACTGCCGGTTCGGCGCCGGCGTCCGGGTCGACGGCGACGACGCGAGCGTCCGGGAGAACACGATCGAGTGCCGGTACGGGGACGGCATCGAGGTCGAAGGCGAACGGGCCGCGGTGAAGGAGAACGACGTCACGCTCGCCTTCTCCGGGATCCGCGTCTTCGGACAGGAGGCCGTCGTCTCCCGGAACACCGTCTCGCGGACGGACGACTACGGGATCCAGCTCTCCGGCCCGGGGAGCGTCGTCGCGAAGAACGAGATCACCGACGCCGGCTTCGCCGGCCTCTCCGTCTACTCCGCCCTCGTGAAGATCCGGAAGAACGAGATCCGGTCGTGCGGCGACGTCGGCATCGAGGTCGGCGGGAACGCGCACACCGTCGAGTCGAACGAGGTCCGGGACGGACTCGGCGACGGCATCCAGGTCTTCGGCGAGACGATCCTCCTGACCGGCAACGAGGTGATCGCGAACGCCCACGACGGGATCGCCGTCCTCGGCGCCGGCACCACGATCGTCGACAACGACGTGAGGAAGAACCGCGCCGAAGGCCTCGACAACCGCGCGACCGGCACCACCGTCATCGACAACCGCTTCAAGAAGAACCGCATCGACGTCGCCACGACGAAACCCTTCGCGGCCTTCGAGGAGAACGAGTTCAAGACGGGCGGACCGGAGACGCTCCCGGAGGTGTGAGGGGAGCAGGGGAGAGCAGGGGAGAGCAACGAGAGCAGGGGAGAGCGCGGGGGGATCGAGGGTCGTCCTTGCGTCCTTGCCGCGCTCCGGGGGAGGAGGGGAGAGCACGCGGACGCGGAGACCTCGCGCCGACGACAACCCTCCGCGCCAGCGCCATCCCAAAGGTCCTCTCCGCACTCCCCCCTACCCTCTTCATGGGAATCGGGTGAGGAAGTCCGGAGCGGGCGAGGCGGGGGCCGGAGAAGGGATGAGGCTCCGAGAGCGACCCCGCAGCGCGAGTCGTCCCT
>JBICIB010000642.1:0-3253 GCA_043101415.1 Planctomycetota bacterium JB042
TCGTGAGCGGTTCCTGCTTCGACCATCCGCTCCGACACGGCGCGATGGTGACGACGCTTCGAGCGCACACGAGGGACGAGAGCCTCGGCTTCCGTTGTGCGAAGACCGTCTTGAACTGAACCCGGGATGGAGAGGATCCGACCGATGGCGAAATACAAGTGTCAGACCGCGATCACCGTGCACTGGACCACCGACAACTCGTACGAGGTCGGAGAGAGCGGACGCCGGAAGCTGGAGGACCAGATGAGAGCCCGTATGACGGAGCTCGGGGTCGCTCCGGACGGCGAGTACGCGACGTGGTCGACGGCATACGAGGAGTCGTTCGACGAGATGACGCTGGGCAGGGTCGTCGAGCAGATCGAGAAACGCGTCGACGGCCTCCCTTCGAACGAACGGCTCTCGATCAAGCTCCTCGACGCCGCCGGCCAGGACGAACCGAAGGAGCTCGCGGCGCGTGTGAAGTACTTTTACGACCTGAACGGCAACTGCTACCACCCGGCGACCCTCTACGTCGGGGCCGAGGGATCGGAACGGCCGGTCGGCGTCAATGCCCGGGTGAAGAACCAGGAGACCGGCGAGGAACACGACATCGGCGGGGAGCTCGCCGTCATGTTCACGTACCGGGAAGTGTGAACGAACGATCCGTGCAGACGCGCGATGGAGAGGGGACGAAGATGGTGACGCGATACGACCGGCGCATGTTCCGGGGAGAGGCGTACGAAGGCGACTACGGGAGGATGTTCCCCGACCTGAGGCGTCACAACCCGAAGGGAAGGTGGTGGGAGGAGGAGATCGAGCGGTTGGAGGAGCTCGGGCGCCGGATGACCCACGACGGCGAGGGGGAGCGGGCGTCGTCGTCGATCCCGGCCGGGTACACGTACCTCGGTCAGTTCATCGATCACGACATCACGTTCGACGCCGGCGCGTATCTCCGGCGCCGCAACCGCACGAGCTCGCGTGTCAACGTCCGCTCCCCCGGCCTCGAGCTCGACAGCCTGTACGGCCACGGTCCGGAAGGGAGCCCGCACCTGTACGAGGACTGGCGGTCGGGCGGGAGGTACGGGTTCTTCCGGATCGGGAGTGCCCGGTACTCCGCCCCGTCCCGGAACGACCGCGAGCTCGATCTCCCGCGCCACGTGACGCTCGTGGCCGCCTCGTCCGACAACGGAAAGGTGCACGCCGTCGTCGACGAGCGGAGCGGCGAGACCGCCCTCGTCCAGCCGGACCCGTCCCTGCTCCTCCCGTACGGCCCGACGCCGCACTACCGCGTGGTCGGCTCCGGCTGGATCACGGACGCGGAGACCGGACGCCACGTACGGGTCCACCAAGAGGACCTCCGGGTCGACGGCCGCGAGGCGCTCCTCGCCGACCCGCGGAACGACCAGAACATCGTGATCTCCCAGCTCACGCTGGCGTTCCTCCGATTCCACAACGCGGTCCTCGCGAAGCACATCGAAGGCGGGGATCCTCCCGGCCCGGAGACGTTCCAGAAGGCGCGGAGAACGGTCCGGTGGCACTACCAGTGGGTCGTCGTCCATGACTTCCTCCGCCGCATGGTCGGAGACGATCTCCTCGAGGAGTGCCTAGGCCGACTGCGACGCGCCGATCGGCACGAGGAGCCCGCACTGTACGTCGAATTCTCCGCGGCGGCGTTCCGATTCGGCCACGCGATGATCCGGTCCGCGTACGAGCTGAACGACCGACGTAGCCGCGACGGGAAGCGCGTACCGATCTTCAGCGCGTCCCCCCGCACCGAGGTCGGAGACACCCACGACCTGCGCAGCGGACGTCGTCTTCCCCCGCGCTGGAGCATCCAGTGGGATCGGTTCCTCCCGTTCGAGCCCGATCGCTATCCGCTGCTTCCGCCGGGTGGAGACCAACTCCGGTTCGCAGCTCGGATCGCCCCGCAGCTCGCGGCGCCACTCGGCGATCTTCCGGACATGCCATCGCACGAAGCGATCCGCCGGGGAGGGAGGGAGCGGCCGATGCCGAACCTCGCGGCGCTCGATCTCGTGAGGGGCCGGAGCTACTGGCTCCCCGCCGGTCAGACGATCGCGGAGAGAGGCCTGGGCCTCGGTTCGGAGGACCGGCCGGACGATGTGCTGGGTCGTTTCCAAGGATGGCACAGGTACACGCCGCTCTTCCTCTATGTCCTCTGCGAAGCGGAGCAAGCCGGCGGCAGCCGGCTCGGGTCGGTCGGCGGACAGATCGTGGCGGAGAACATCCTCTCGCTGCTGCTCGCGGACGACGACTCGTATTGGAACTTCGATCCGAACTGGACACCGCACCTCGGGAAGGACGGCGAGTTCACGCTCTCCGACCTCATCCACCTCTCCGGCGCGCCGATCCGAGAGAGCGAGCTGCCGTTTCGCCATCCGAGGATTCGTGAGCAAGACGCCGGCGTGACTCACGAATCCCGCCGTTGGAGCCCCGAGATCGCTCGCGCTGCGACGGGGTTCCCGTAGCAGCCCGTGCCACGAACCGTGCGGGACGGCAACGGTGGACGCGTCGCCGCGGCCGCCCCCTCCCCCCCTCAGCGCGGCAGGTCCGAGTACCCGGACACGAGGAAGGCCGCGCGCTGCGGGTACGTCACCGGCGTCCCCGGCGGGAGGAGGGTCGGGTCGTAGCGCGCCCACAGCTCGGCGTACGCGTCGAGCGGCCGCCCCGTGGTCAGGGAGAGCGAGCCGTCCGGCATCACCCGCGCGTCGACGATCGGCGACTTGACGCCCGTCAGCTTGTGCTTCTCGAAGAACTCCCAGCCGCCGAGCTCCGCGCCGTTCCCGATCCCTCCGAGGTGGAAGTCGGTCAGGACGACCGAGCGCAGGATGTAGTTGATCGGCGGCAGCACGAGGTTGCTGATCAGGATCTCCTGTCCGGGCGCGGTCGCGGTGAGGTCGCCGGAGAAGCTCCGGATGTAGAGCGGCGCCGGCGGCCAGGCGACCTTCGGACCGATCGGCGACGGGAGCCCCTCGGCGGTCCTCGACGTCGCGCCGATCCCGAGGGCGAGGGCCGAGGCCCCGAGGATCGTCCAGAGCGTGGTTCGACGGTTCATCGCTTCTCTCCGCGTTTCTCGTGGTCGTGTGGTTCGGACTTCCCCTCTCCAGGGAGGCGCCGCCGCCCCCGCGGGACACGTTTCTCGCCGGAACTCGACGAACCCCGGTCCCCCTCTCCGGGGAACGGCGAGCCGCCGCGGCGTAGACTGGACCGCCCCGCCCCGCCGGAGAGGACCCGCGTGGACGACGGCCCGTCCGAG
>JBICIB010000643.1:0-4673 GCA_043101415.1 Planctomycetota bacterium JB042
GTTTGCATCGGTTCGGGGGAGGCTGCCGTTCTCCGGGAGAACGAGGCGCGGACGCCTCCGGTTCCTCGCGCATCGTAAGCCGAGCCGTACGATGGCCGGTTCGCCCGACCCTCGAAACTCGACCGAAGGGAACCCCGATGGGCAAGGTCCGGGACTCGATCGAGCCGGAGCTCGCGGAGTGGATCGCGGAGCAGCGGCTCTTCTTCGTCGCGACCGCGCCGCTCGGCGCGGACGGGCACGTGAACGCGTCTCCGAAGGGGCTCGACACGTTCCGCGTCCTCGGGCCGCGCGAGGTCGCCTTCCTCGACCTGACCGGGAGCGGGGCGGAGACGATCGCGCACGTGCGGGAGAACGGCCGGATCACGTTCGTCTTCGCCGCCCTCGACGGCGCGCCGCGGATCGTTCGACTCTACGGGAGAGGGCGCGTCGTGACGCCCGGTGCGGCGGAGTGGCCGGACGCGGTCGCGCGGTTCCCCGAGCACCCCGGCGCCCGCTCGATCGTGCGGGCGGAGGTGACGCGGGTCGCCGACTCGTGCGGGTTCGGCGTCCCGCGCTTCACGCACGCCGGGGATCGGACGACGCTGACCGACTGGGCGGTGCGGAAGGGTCCGGAGGGGACCGCGGCGTACCGGCGCGAGAAGAACGCGCGGAGCATCGACGGCCTGCCGGCGCTCGACGCGGGCGCCGGCGCGGACGGGCCGGCGGACTGATCAGCGGGCGCGACGGACCGACGTCTTCTTCTTCGTGGTCTTCTTCTTCGTCGTGGTCTTCTTCTTCGCGGCCTTCTTCGCCGCCGGCTTCTTCGTCGACTTGCTCCGACGCGCGGTCTTGACGTTCGCCTCGTAGCTCTCGATGTACGCCTTCGCCGGGATCCGTCTCACGACCTCGCCGACGACGTCGAGCGGGACGTCCTCCAGCTTCTTGAAGCGGATGCACGCCTTCCCCATGTCGAGCCGCTTGCCGGACTTCGTCCACGCCTCGCGGAACCATCGCTCGTGCTCCTCCGAGCCGTAGATCCCCATCAGGTAGATCGCCATGTGGTTCTTCTGCGAGGCGAGCCCGGCGAACGGGAGCGGCTGCTTCGGGTCGCAGTGGTAGCCGTCGGGGTAGACGCGGTGCGGGACGTAGTAGCCGATCATCCCGTACTGGATCCCCTCCTCGTATCCCTGGTCGAGGTTCTTCCGGATGACGGCGCGGATCGCCTTCAGCGCGCGGCGCCGGTCGTCGGGGAGGGAGGCGAGGTACTCTTGGACGGTCGCGGGGGGCTTGCTCATGGAGAGAGCGTAGCCGAGCGGGGGACGTCCGTCAGCCCGCGGCCCCGCCCCGCCCCGCCGAGCCGTCGCCCGTTGGAGCGGAGCTCCCGCGACTCCGGTCGTTCACTCCCCGGCGTCGGCGTCGTCCTCCGTCTCGGCGCTGTCGTCCTCCTCGAGGAGCGCGACCTCCGCGGACTGGACGAGGCCCTCGTCGGTGCAGCCGTAGGCGAGCGCCGCGCCGTCCGGCAGCGACATCGTCAGCGAGCGATCGGACGTCACGTCGACCTCGAACCCGAAGCCGGCGAGCTCGGCCGCCATCGCCGCGACCAGCCCGGGGACGTCCGGGAACGCGGCGGTCTCGAGGGCGACCGTCAGCCCCTCGACCCCGAACGACAGCTCGGCCGGCTCGCCGTCGCCGTCGAATCCGGCGACGAAACCGTCGACGTGGAGGTGAGCGGCCTGAGCCGCGCCGGCGGCGGACGTGATGCGCGTCCGGTTCCGCCGCTCGCGGGTGTTGTTCGTGACCTTGAATCCCTTGATCTTCCCGCCGTCCGGCGGCTTCACGACGACGCCGTCGCCGTCCGCGTTCAGCTCGACGTCGAGGCCGGACCCCTCGAGCGCCTGCTTGATGCGCTTCGCCTTCTCCTTCGGGTCCATCCCCTTCGGCAGGTCGTCGCCCTCGTTCTTCGTCCCGGGCTGGCCGGTCTGTCCCTCGAACGAGTGGTTCTTCCCGTCCCCGTCCTTCCAGCGCACCGTGACGACCTCGTCGTTCGCCTTCTTCGGGGCGCTGAAGGTGCCGGTCGCCTGCTGCGCGGAGGCGACCGAGAGACCGGCGAGGACGAAGAGGGCGGTGAGGGTCGTGGGTCGGATCATGTCGCGGGCTCCTGGTTCTCTCGAGTCGTGCGTCGTCGCGGACGAACGGCTCGCCCGCGGACGGTGTCGACTCGGGAGGGGACGTTCGGCGGGCGCGTGTCACCGGGAAATGCGCGCGCGATCGATCGGGCGGAAAGACGTCCGGAAAGACGGTGACGTCGGGCTTCGTTTTCCTCCCTGGGCGGACGAGCCGGTCGAAGCGTCGACGTGTCGTCGGCGCCGGTCCCGCCGGCGCGCTCGAGAGAGAGGAAGACGATGTCCCGTTCGATCACGACTCGCCTGCGCGTGCCGCTCGCCGCGCTCTGTCTGATGGGAGCCGCCGGCGTCGCGTCCGGCCAGACCGGCACCGGCGGAGAGGGCGAAACCGGCGGCGGCGGCTGCATCCCCGAACCGAAGTACGAGAAGACGAGCGCGGGTACGCAGATCGATTCCGAGGTGAAGGAGCACGTCTGGGCGTACCGCAGCGGAATCGAACCGAACGAGTCGGCGAGCGGAGAGCAGGACTCCGGGCGGTATCGGAAGGGGAGCGCCTCGGCGAATTCGGGTGGCACGAGCGCCGGGCTGCACCTCTACCTCTGGGCCGAGGACGAGGACGAGGTCTCGATCTGGGGCGTCGCGCGGACGACCCAGCAGCACAAGATGTGGACCGAGTGCAAGCCGAAGCCCGGGCACGTCACTCCGGAGTTCGGCGACAGCGTCTTCACCATCTCCTCCCGCGCCGAGCTGGTGGCGACGGCGACGAGCCCGCAGAACGACGGGGGCCGCTCGGCCGACGCCACGCTGAAGGCGGACCTCCCGACCGGCCAGTCGGTGCGGACGGAGCTGACGTTCACGGACGGTTCGGCGCCGACCAACGAGGAGGAGGTGACCGTCACCCTGAGCGGCGGGGCGACGAGCGCCACGAACGTCGGCGCGAGCGCCAGCGCCACGCAGGCGGTGCAGGCGGCGGTCTCGAAGGCGCAGAAGTTCGGCGCCGGGGCGACGATCACCTACAAGCACAAGCGGACCTGGAAGACGAACGAGGCGATCACGGCGGGCGACTCGATCAGCGTGACGTCGTCCGACAGCGTGCGTCCGAAGTGCCACGGGGGTCCCGTCGTCCGCTTCGAGTCCTCGGACGCCGTCGGCGCGGCGTCGCTCGGCTCCCCCTGGTCCGGCGAGCACGACGAGATCGATCTGAACCTGAGGGTGAAGACGATCACCAACATCCACAAGCAGGCCGGCGCGACGTGCAGCCTGAAGGGGCAGGAACCGCCGCCGACGGGGACGGTGACGCCGCGCGATCCGCAGATCCCGACGACGACCCAGGACGGCCCGACGACCGGTTCGGGGACGGACTCCCGCGCGACCACGACGCCGTCGCCCGACGGCACCACGACGACCGGGAGCGCGAAGTTCCAGATCCAGGGCCCGGCCCCGAGCACGAGCCACCTCCGCATCCCGGCCGACAGCGAGCCGCTGATCGCCTTCGCCGGCGCGGCGACCGCGACGCGGATCGACCTCGAGGGGGAGGGCGAGGCGTACGACTTCTCGCCGACCTCGCCGATCGAGCTCCCCGCCGGCGCGTGGATGCTGAGCGTTCCGCTGCACCCGCTCGCGACCGGCGTGGCGTTCGTGGAGCTGTCGTTCGATCCGGACTTCGGGGGGGACGAGCCGGCCCGCTCGGTGATCGAACTCGTCGACGCCCCGTTCTCGGTCGACGTCTGGACCGCCGGCCAGCACCTCGGGGTCTCGCAGTTCGAGCGCGAGCTGACCGGGGTCGGCGTCGGGGAGCGGATCTGGCTGGAGTCGCTCTGGCCGGACCCGGTGTCGCTCGGCGAGCCCGCGGTGGCGTACGAGGTCGTCGCCGGAGGTGAGGGCGGGTTCTGGGACGAGCCGCGGGTCGAGTTCGACGCGGGCGTCGGGGCGTGGTTCCTGACGATGGCGCCGGTGAGCGCCGCGACCGTCGAGGTGAGCGTGACGTTCGCGGGCTCGACCGTCGAGATCCCGGTCGTCTGGGCCGAGGGGGCGCCGGTCGACGGCGACGAGGTGCCGCCTCCGGTCGACGAGGACGACGACGACTCGGACGAGACCTCCGAGGAGGACGAGGCGCCGCCGGAGGACGGCTGAGTCGCGCCGCCGGGGGGGCGCCGGCCCTCGGCCCTCCCCGGCTTCCTCTCCGCTCTCCGCTCTCCGCGAATCCCTTCGAACCCGTGGCCCAGGAACAGACCGCCATGTCGCGCCGTGTCTCCCGACTCTCTCGTCCTTCGTTGCTCGCGGCTCTCCTGATCGGAGGCGCCGCCGCCGGATCGCTCCTGTCGATCGAGACGCCTCCGTTCGACGGAGGTCCCCCGCCCGGGCCGCCGGTCCCGGCGCCCCGCGCCGCCGAGCCGGCTTCCGGGCGGCTCGAGGTCGACGCCCCGGCGCGGGAGGAGGCGGGCGCGCTCCGCGTCGTGCTCCGCTCGAGCGGGGGCCCGGCGGCGCCGTCGGTCGTCCCGGTCCGCTTCCGTTCGGCGGAAGGGGACGCGTCGTTCTGGGTGGACCTGCCCCTCGGCCGGCCGACGCCGC
>JBICIB010000644.1:0-3801 GCA_043101415.1 Planctomycetota bacterium JB042
TCGGCGTCGCCCGCGTGGTCGACGAGGAGCGGCACGCGATGCTGACCGGCCACGGCGAGCTGGTCGGCACGCTGCAGTACATGTCGCCGGAGCAGTGCGCCGGCGACCCGGACCTCGTCGACGTCCGGACCGACGTCCACGCGCTCGGCCTCCTCCTCTACGAACTCCTCTGCGGCCGCCGCCCGTACGAGGTCGCCGGGCTGCCCCTCACGGAGGCGGTCCAGGCCGTGGTCCAGCGGGAGCCGCCCCGCCCCTCGCGCGTCAATCCCGACCTCCCCCGGGATCTCGAGGCGGTGATCCGGAAGGCGCTCGAGAAGGACCCCGATCGGCGTTACTCGTCGGTCGCGGGACTCGCCGACGACCTCCGCCGGTTCCTCCGCCGCGAACCGGTCGAGGCGAGCCCGCCCGGTCCGCTCCACGCCCTCCTCCTGTTCGCGCGCCGCCGCCCCGCGGTCGTCTTCGGCGCGATCGTCCTCGCGGCCTCGGCGGCGGTGTCCGCCGGGTTCGCGGTCTCCGCCCGCCGCGCCCGGGACCGCGCCGAGGCGGACGCCAACACGCGCGGCCAGATGCTCGAACTCGTGCTCGACCTGTTCGAGCGGGCCCGTCCGAACGTCGCCCAGGGCGAGGAGCCGAAGGTCGCCGACCTGTTCGACGGCGTGCTGGAACGGATCGACGAGCGCCTCGCCGGCCCGACGCGGGCCCAGCTCCAGCTCCTCGCGACGATCGCCAAGCTGCAGCAGGAGCAGTACCGGCACGCGGCGTCGCTCCCGCTCCTCGACCGCGCCCTCGAGTTGCAGCGCGAGCACCGCGCGCTCCGCGAGTCGGAGGACGCGTACCTCCTCCGCCTCCGGGCGCGGGCCAGGCTGGAGACCGGCGACCTCGACGGCGCCCTCGCGGACATCCGGGAGGCGGTGGCGACGTTCCGGCGCACGCTCCCCGCCGACGACCCGCGGCGGTTCCAGTACGCCGTCGACCACGCCAACATCCTCTCGAAGCGGGGCGAACTCGACGAGGCGGAGCGGCTCCTGACGGAGGTCGCGGAGGACGCCTCGGCGGAGCGCCTCGACGCCGCGTTGGCGCTCGCGAACCTCGGCGTGGTGCACTACCGGCGCGGCGACCACCCGCGCGCCGAGTCGGTGCTGCGCGCGGCGACGGGGCACCTGCGGGACGAGCACGGCGGCGCGACGGTCGAACTGTCGCGCGCCCTCAACCTGCTCGCGTTGTCGCTGAAGATGCAGGGACGCCTGGAGGAGGCCCGGCCGATCTACGAGGAGGCGCTCGAGACGTACGCCCGGCTCGTCCCGGACGATCATCGGACGCTCGCGACGATCGAGCTGAACCTCGCCGCGCTCCTGCAGGCGGCGGACGACCTCGACGCGGCGTCCGCGCATCTCGAACGATCCTTCGGGCACCTGGAGGAGGCGGACGACGCGGCCCTCGTCCTCGAGGTCCGGCGCCAGCAGATCGTCGTGGCGAGGAGGAGAGGCCGCCCGGCGGACGGGGCCCGCCGGGCGCGGGAGGCGATCGCGACGATCGGTGCGACCCCCGCGATCCGACCCGAGGCGGCGGCCGAGTTCCACGTCCATCTCGGGGAGGCGCTCCTCGCGCTCGGCGAGGGGGCGGAGGCGGCGGTCGAACTCGAACGCGCGGTCGCGCTCGTCGAGGGCCGGCCGGACCTCTCGAACGTCCTCGAGTTGGCACGCACCCTCCTCGAGCGCGCGCGGGAGGAGGGTGCGGAGAGCGAGGGGGAGGGCGGCGGGGACGACTGAGCCCCGCCGACCGTCCGTCGCGCCCGGGTCAGGGGATCGACACCTCGAGGCGGTCGGTCGTGCGCCACGGCTCCGGCTGCGGACCCATCCACGCGGCCTGGAGGTGGAACGTCGTCCCGGAGAAGAGCGAGTCGTTCGGGACGGCGACCGAGAAGTCGAGCCACCCCTCGGGGTGGCCGTAGTTCGGAGCCTGGGCGACGACGGCGCCGATCCAGTCCGGCGTCACCAGGAGCGTCCCGCCTCCGGGGATCGGGATGGACGCGGGGGAGGCGCCGATCACCAGGAAGCCGGTCCCGCCGACCGGCACGCCGCGCGCATGGAACGTGAGCGTCGCGCCGAGGGCCGGGCAGCCGATCCCCTCGAGCGTCGGCGCCTCCGCGGCGCCGGCGGCGGAACCCTGCCCGGCGTGATCGATCGTGGTCAGGTCGACGACGTAGATCGCCGCGGTCCCGTCGGTGAACGAGACGTTCGTCGCCAGGCGGTCCTCGTCGAGCGAGTCCTCGTCGATGCGGACGAACGAGACCGTCTTGCCGTCGAGCGGGTCGCCGGGGCCGATCACCCGCTCGATCGTCCCGCAGACGTTCGTGAAGATGCCGGCCAGCAGGCTCCCCTCGACCGCCGCCTGGTGCCCCTCGAACACGATCCGGTCGTTCGAGATCGCGTAATCGAAGAACTCCACGAAGTTCCCGGTCCCGCCGGGGATCGCCGTCGTCGTGTCGACCACGGTCGTGAGCGCGCCGTTCACGAACGCGTACAGCCCGCGGACGCCGTTCGACTCGATGCCGTAGAAGAGCGTGTCGTCCTCGTCGACGACGGGACCGTAGACGAGCGTGAACGTCTGGCCGGACGGCGCCGCATCCCCGCTCCCGATCATCCGGGTGATCGCGCCGGTGCCGACCCCGAGCTGGTCGAAGACGGCGGTCTGCCCCGAGAGGCTCGACGCGAACGCGACGCGGTCGTGCCGGACGCCCGGCGAGCTGAACGTGAAGTACGTCGCGCCCCCGCTCCCCGGCGCCACCATGTTCGAGTCGGCGACGACGGTGACCGGACCGCCGGTCGCATCGACGGCGTAGAGGCCGCGATGGCCGTTCGGTCCCGAGCCGTTCACGACGATCTCGCCCCGGCCGAACGAGAAGTCCTGACCGGCGAGCTGCGAGAACTGCGTGAACGTCCCGGGGATGAACTGGCTCTTGTCGAGCACGTTGGCGACCGCGCCGCCCGCGTTCGACAGGATCGCGGTCCGGATCACGGCGCCCGCGAACGCCGAGCCGTTGACGGCCACGTCGTCCCCGTCGACGGCCAGCCGGATGAGGAACTCGAGCGGCACCGTGTGGCCGGGCATCGTGTCGCCGGTGGCGATCACCTTCTGGAAGCTCCCCGTGGCGTTCGAGTAGACGGTCTCCACGAACGCGCCGCCCGGCTCCTGGTGGCTGGCGAGGAACGCGATGTGGTCGCCGTCGAGGCCCGGCGGCTCGGAGAACGTGAGGATCGGCGCGGCCGTCCCGGGGGCGGGGTCGCCGGTGCCGATGATGCGAGTGAACGTCTGCGCGTCGGCCGGGACGGCGGCCGCGGCGAGAGCGAGCGTGACGACGGAGAGGGGGCGCATGGTGTCTCCCGTTCGGAGGTGGTTCGGGATCGTGGTTCCCCTCCGATGGCGCGGGCCGGGGTCGCCGGGGGACACGGATTCCATGCGGGACCGCCGGGGGTACCATGGCCGACATGACGCGTGACGACGGCTTCTCGGCGGAGGCGCTCTTCCCGATCGTCTACGACGAGCTGCGGGGGCTGGCCGAACGGCGGCTCCAGTCGGAGCGCGCCGACCACACCCTGCAGCCGACGGCCCTCGTCCACGAGGCCTGGATCCGCCTCCGGGCCGACCGGGACCAGCGGTTCGAGGACCGGACCCGCTTCCTCCGCGCCGCCGCCTCCGCGATGCGCCGGATCCTGATCGACCACGCCCGCCGGAAGCTCGCCGACAAGCGCGGCGGCGGCGTGCGCGAGGAGACGCTGGACGGCGTCGCCCCGGCCGACC
>JBICIB010000645.1:0-4087 GCA_043101415.1 Planctomycetota bacterium JB042
GAAGCAGGAACCGCTCACGACGCGGCCCCTGGTGTCGACCGACACCCGCTCACCGAGCTCCACGGCCGGAGTGCTGGTCCACTCGCGGACGTTTCCTGTCAGGTCGAGAACACCGGCCGGCGACCGGTCGCCCGGAGTCCCACCGGCAGGCTCGACGAGCAGGAGGTACCTCGTCCATCGGATCCGGAGCTCGTCCTCCTCCGACGCGCCGAGCTGCAGCAGGTCGAACGGATTCGGGGCGACGCGGCGGCGCGCGTCGCTCCGGACGTTTCCGATCGGCACGACCGGGAGGAGTCCGCCTCGAACGCTCGCGAACCCCTCGTGCGTACGTACGGCCACTTCGAGCTCGAGAGCCGTCGGGAGGCGCTTCCCGGCCCAACGTGCGAACGCCTCGGCGTCGTCCACGGAGACGCCGCTGACCGGGAGTCGGTCCCAACGCTCCTCCCACGCGAAGCGCCAGCCTTTCGGCCAGTACAACGGAGGACGGTGTCCGGTCTCGAGCACGAACCGGCGGTAATCCTCATTCGTCACTTCGTGGCGGTCGAGCAGGAACGCCGGGACGTCGAGGAGGGGTGGGCGGTCTTGGAACCAGAGCGGTCGCGGGGAAGGGAGCTCCGCGTCCGCCCGGAGGGTGCCGGCCTCGTGAAGCACCATGGACACACGCAGGTCCTCGAGGTCGACGAACCGCGGTGCGGGGAGGCGGCGGAGCTCGATCGGGCGGTCGAGGAGCACGTCGTCCTCGGCGTAACGGCCGGGCGCCGTCGACGCGATCACCCGGAATCTCCCGAGGTCGGCGGGAACGGCATCGCGAGGGCCAGGGGGGATCTCCGCCGGGACGGCTCCTCGAAGCGGCAGCCCCGTCTCGGGGTCGATCGGGTGGAGGCGGATCGTCGCGTCCGCGGGGTAACGCGAGAGGTCCAGCGACGGGCGAAAGAGGTCGAGGGCGAGATCGGGTGTCGGTCGGTCGAACTCGCCAAGGAGCCGATCGGTCCACAGCGCTCGAGCCAGGATGTCACCCAGCTCACTCATGACTCTGACCGGCGATGACGCACCGCTGTCGGCCACTCGCAGGCGCGATCTCCTCGCGGCGACTCGTGACAAACGGATGACCTCGTCGCGCGCGCGCTCTTCCAGGGAGTCGAGCTGGCGTCGGGCCAGTCCGAGGAATCCGCCCTCGCCTCGGATCTGCTCGACGGCCACCAAGAGCTCGAGGTTCGCGTCCCACCCCGCCAGGAGCTCCGCCCATGTCGGCGCTTCGAGCCGGGGCGGGGGTTCGAGCGCGTTGATCCGGCGCGCGCGTTGCAAGTCTGTCCAGAGCGCGCGCCCGAGGACCGTGGCGGCGACCGCGGCGCCGACGATCGCGGCCGGGACGAGCCTCCTTCGGTGGCGGCGGCTCCAGCGTCGGAGCCGCGTGCGGGTGCCGGGGGGGGCGGCGAGCGGGGCCTGGTGATCGAGGAACCTCAACAGGTCGATCCGGAGGGCTGCGGCCGTCCCGTACCGCTCGCGCGGCTCGCGCGCCATCGCCTTCTCGCAAATCGTGATCAGGTCGCGCGGTACGCCGGGAGCGACGCGGGCGAGCGGTCTCGGTTCCTCCTTGCGGATCCGGTCGACGACCTCGACCGAGGTGGCGCCGTCGAACGGTCGGCGCCTGGCGAGCAATTCGTACATGACGACGCCGAGCGAATAGACGTCCGTGCGGCGGTCGACCGACGTCGTACCTACCGCCACCTGCTCCGGGCTCATGTAGTGCGGAGATCCCATGAGCTCGCGGGAGCCCGTGATCGTTCCGAACCGCTCGTCCCTCGCGACCCCGAAGTCGGCGACGAAGACGTCGCCGCGGGCGTCGAGCAGGAGATTCTGCGGCTTGACGTCCCGGTGGACGATGCCGTGCTCGTGCGCGTGATCGAGGGCGTCGGCGGCTGCGGAGAGGAGGGCCACGGCGGCGCGCACGTGCTCTCCCGTTCCGGCCGGGGGGAGGATGCAGCCGGGAGCGCTCTCGGCCTGGCGCGCGATCTCCTCGCCCAGGTCGTGGCCGTCGACGTACTCCATCGCGAAGTACGGCATCCCCTCCGCCTCGTCGATCGCGTGGATCCGCACGATCGAGTCGTGGCGCAGGGCCGCGATGGCGCGCGCTTCGCGGCGAAAGCGCTCGAGGTCAGCCGGCCGAAGACGAGCGGCGAGCGGAAGGAGCTTCAGCGCGACCTCGCGGCTGAGCGACCGCTGGGTGGCGTGGTAGACGGCTCCCATGCCGCCGGCGCCAATCCGCCGATGCAACCGGAAGTCCCCGAGGTTCCGGATCTCCTCGGGGATGTCGCTCGCCGTCTCGTGGCGTGTCGGGTCGTCGGTCGGAGGGTGCAGGTACCCGGTCGCCGGCTCGGGGCCGAGCACGAGCGGCGCGACCTCGTGGAGCAGCTCGTCGTCCCCTCCGCACGCCTCGTGGAGCGCTGTCTCCCGCTCCCCGGCCGGAAGCTCGAGGAGCCGTTCCGCGATCTCCCTTATCCGCTTCCAGCGCTCCGGATTCACCGGGTCTCTCGCTCGAGCCAGATGCGGGCGAGCCGCCACTCGCGCTCGGCTTGACGGAGCGACTTCCCCATCGCCCGCGCGACCTCGGACATGCTCAGGCCGGCGAAGAACCGGTGCTCGACGATCTTGACGAGGTCCTCGTCGACCCGCGCGAGCCGCTCGAGGGCCTCGTCGAGCGCCTCGATATCCCGCGCGCGCTCGGAGAAGCCGTCGACGAGGTCGTCCACGGGGACGCGGCGGCCCTCTGCCGACCGCTTCTCGCGGCCTCTCGCGCGTGCTCGATCGACCACGATGCAGCGCATCGCCTTGGCGGCGCTGGCCAGGAAGTGCGCGCGGTCGTTCCAGCTTCCCCCGCCCTCTTTGAAAAGCCGGATGTAGGCCTCGCTCACCAGAGCTGTCGGAGGAAGCGAGTCGTGCCCGTTGGCGGGTGCGTGGCGACCCGCGATCCTCCGTAGCAACCCGTACAGCTGCTCGACGACCTCATCGCGCGCCCGGACGTCGCCGCCACGGTAACGATGCAACAGCCGAGTGATGGCACCCGCAGCCTGGGAGCCGTCTTCGGAGGACGGGCTCGGGCGTCTCGACGGCGAGGTCATGGGAGAAGGTCTGACGGTGCGCCGACGAAGCGATCGTGTCTCGAACTCCTCGACCGACGCGGTTGGCTGAGCAGACATGTTCTGGAGAAACGCCGCACCGACCCCCCTTCCGCCAGGATTCCTCCGAATACGATGGATCGTAGCAGTCCGTCGAAGAAGTCCTGCGAGGTTGCGTCGGCCCTCGTCGCGCGCCACGCCGGGACGAGCGCCTGATCCACGTCGTCTCGCTCGATGGCTTGGCTCCATGGTGAAGTGACTCGACGAGAATTCCGGGCGGCGCGGGCCGGGGAAGGCAGAATGGTCTCCTCCCCCCGCGAACGATCCGATGCCGACCCTCCGCCTCGCCACCTTGAACCTCCGGGATCTGCAGCTCCCCGAGCAGCCGACCCACCCGAACGTCCGGCCGTGGAACCGGGCGGAGTACGAGGAGAAGGTGGCGTGGACCGCGACGATGGTGCGTCGGCTCGACGCGGACGTCCTCGCGTTCCAGGAGCTCTGGACGCCGCGCGCCCTCCACGACGTCTTCGGCGCGGCGGGCCTCCTCGATCGGCACGAGCTGGTGACGACGCCGTCGATCGATCGGGTCGGCGACCGGACGTCGGTCGCCCTCGCGGTGCGGAGGCCGTTCGGGGTCCGGTCGTCGCGCTGGATCTCGGACGTCCCGGCGGGCGTCGTCCTCCGGAAGCGCCCGCGACCGCCGCCCCGAGCGGACGAGGAGATGTCGCTCGCCGTCCCCCGGTTCGCGCGGCCGATCCTCGGGGTCGAGGTCGAGGGAGAGGGCGGTCCGCCGCTGACGGTCTTCGCGGTCCACCTGAAGTCGCGCCGCCCGACCGACCTCGACCCGGAGGATCAGGTCGTCCCGGAGACCGCGAGGTTCGCGACGGCGATCGGCCAGGCCCTCGCCGCGGCCCGGCGCGCGGCGGAGGCGGTCGGCCTGCGGGCGCTCGTCGACGCCGAGCTGCGCGGCG
>JBICIB010000646.1:0-5505 GCA_043101415.1 Planctomycetota bacterium JB042
CGGAGCGCGTTCGGCGGACCGACCTCGCGGACGCGCGTGCCGAAGCCGTAGCCGATCGCGGTCGGGACGAACGAGAACCCGGACCCGATGGAGCGGGCGAGGGTCGAGACCAGCGCGGCCCCGGTCGGCGTGACCAGCTCCCCCTCGAGATCCGAGAGGACGACCGGCGCGTCCTTCAGGAGCTCGAGCGTCGCCGGCACCGGGACCGGCATCTCGCCGTGCTCGCAGCGCGCGACCCCTCTCCCGAGCACGATCTTCGACGCGTGGACCTCCTCGACCCCCAGCAGCCTCAGCCCGGCCACGACCCCGACGATGTCGACGATGGCGTCGGTCGCCCCGACCTCGTGGAAGTGGATCTCGTCGACCGTCGTGCCGTGGACCTGCGCCTCCGCCTCGGCGAGCCGGGTGAAGACGGCCGTCGCCCACTCCTTCGTCTCCGGGTCGAGCCCCGATCCGACGAGGATCGTCTTGATCTCGGAGAGCCCCCGGTGCGGCGGCTTCGCCCCGTCCGCCGTCACGACCTCGACGCGGATCCCCTCCATGGCGTCGCGCCACGTCCGCTCGACCTTCAGCTCGAACTCGTCCAGGCCGAGCTTCGCGAGCTCGGCCTCGAGCGCCTCGAGCGACAACCCCGCGTGGAGGAGCGCCCCCAGGAACATGTCGCCGGCCACGCCGGAGAAGCAGTCGAGATACGCGACGCGCATGACCATCCTCGTCGAATCCCGCCACCATACCGATCGCCGGGTCGCTGAAGGATCGCCCACCTCCGGTCCGATGAAGGAGGGTCGAGTGCGAAAGGTCCGCGCCCGCGACCTGCAACCGGGGCCGTCTCGGTGGCTAGGATGTTCCCGGTGCGCCGACCCGGCGCGAACGACGATCCGGTTCCTGGTTCGGGAGAGCTCGATGCGACGGTCCTTGCTCCGGTTCCTGTGGCCGCTGGCGTGCCTGGCGACGATCGCGGGCCCCGCGCCCGCCCAGGACGACGTGGACGACGAGGCGAAGCGCCGCGTGACCGAACCGGGTCGCGGCCCCCAGATCCCGTTCGACGAGTCGCGATGGGAGTTCTGGTGGTTCTTCAACCAGGAGCGGTACGTCGGGCTGCGCCCCTCCATCCAGAAGCTCGCCGGCCAGAATCCGGACGTCGACGAGCCGTTCCGGCCGGTCACCGAAGAGGACCGGGAGACGTCGCTCCTGCCTCGTCTCGTGCAGGCGCTGCGCGACTCCGATCCGTCGGTGCGGATCGCCGCGCTCCACGCCCTCGCCAAGACGCGCGACCCGGACGCCCGGCCGTACCTCTTCAACGGCTTGCGCGACAAGGAGTTCCTGGTCCGGATCCAGGCGATCCTCGCGCTCGGCGTCTGGGGGAACACGGTCTCCCTCCCCCGCCTCGAGGAGATCCTGAAGGACGACGGTCGCGAGCTGCAGGAGCGGATGGTGGCCGCGGTCTCCATCGGCCTGATCGGTGGGCCGCTGGCCGCCGAGTCGTTCAAGGCGTTCCTCGCGCCGAGGTCGTTCCTCGAGTACCCGGTCATGGTGCGGGCGGGCCTGGCGTACGGCGTCGGACTGACGCGCGACCCCGAGAACGCGCCGCTCGTCCGGGCGCTCCTCTCCGACCGGTCGACCCGCGACTACGTCGTCCATGCGTACCTCCTCCTCTCGCTCGGCAAGTGCGGGGGTCCGGACGACGCGAAGACCCTCCTCCGGGCCCTCGGCCACGACGAGACCCAGCTCCGCCGCTCGGCCGCGATCGCCCTCGGCGTGCTGCGCGCGGGCGAGGGGGACGACAAGGCGGTCGCGGCGCTCGCGAACGCCGCGCGGAACGACGCCGACCTGATGGTGAAGAACTTCGCCTACCTGGCGATCGGCCAGATCGGGGGCGAGCAGGCCGGCCGCGAGCTGGTCACCGACCTCGCGCAGACGACCCGGGCGAACAAGCCGTTCATCGCGCTCGCGCTCGGCATCCTCGCGGACCCCGAGCACGTGCCGCTCCTCCTGAAGGAGCTCGCCGCGGTCTCCGACACGTCGTACCGGGCGGCGCTCGCCGTGTCGCTCGGGCTTCACCGCGACAACCGCGCCGCGCCGGCCTTGCGCGAGGCGTTCGCCGCGGCCGGCGAGCCGGTGCTGCGCGGCTACGTCGCGCTGGCGCTCGGGCTCGTCGGCGACGTCGACTCGATCGAGCGGATGGAACGATCGCTCGCCGAGGCGAACGACGTCGAGCTCGTGCCGTCCCTCGCGAGCGGGCTGGCCCTGCTCGGCGCGCGGACCACGGCCGGCCGGATCACCGCCCTCCTGAAGAAGGAGCGGAACGAGTTCGTGAAGCAGAGCCTCCTCTACGCGCTCGGCCGGATCGGGGACCGCAGCGCGATCGAGCCGCTCGGGCGCTTCCTGGCCGAGAAGGGGGGCGATGTCGCCTACGTCCGCGAGTACGCGGCGGTCGGCCTCGGCCTCCTCTCCGACCCGCACCCCGTGCGGGCGGTGTCGCGCCTCTCGCAGGACTCGAACTACACGATCCAGTCGAACTTCCTGAACCCGCTGTTCACCGTCCCGTGACCCCCGGCCGGCGCGGGCCGGCCCGCGGAGCGGTTCAGCCGACCCGGACCGAGTCGCCGCGGAGCGCGTTGAAGTGCTTCTCGGCGCTCCCGCCGTTCACGGCCACCTCGAGGTAGCCGTACGAGTCGACGATCGCGAGCGGCGCGCCCGGGGAGACCGCGCCGTACGAGTTCACCGGCGTGCCGACCTCGACGCCGAGGATGCGGACCTGGCACCGCTCCTCCGGCAACGCGTCGATCTGGTCGGCGCGGATGTTCGTGATGAGGTTGCCGAACCGGTCGACGTGGACGACGGCGCCGCAGATCGCCCCGCCCGGCTGGACCGCCGGAGTCGGGTGATCGAGCCGGACCGGATCGTCGATCCCCGGACCGACCGCCGCCACGTCGAGCCCGCCGGCGAGCCGGGCCGCCACCGGGGCGAAGATGTCCCGGCCGTGGAAGGTCTGCGACAGCTCGCCGTCGCGGAAGAGCGCCGTGTCGGTCACCTCGTGCAGCGCGTCGGCCGCGGCGAAGACGTCCGTCAGGACGCCGTTGTCCGGGGCGAGGAAGATCGATCCGTGCGCGGAGGCGCAGACGATGCGGCGCCGGGTGCCGACGCCGGGATCGACGACCACCACGTGGACCGTCCCCGGCGGGAAGTACGGGAACGACCCGCAGAGCGCGAAGCCCGCCTCGGTGACGTCCTGCGGCGCGACCTCGTGCGTCAGGTCGACGAGTCGCACGCTCGGCTGCACCGAGAGGACGACCCCCTTCATGATGCCGACGTACGGGTCGCGGTGCCCGAAGTCGGTCAGGAGGGTGACGATTCCGGAGCGGGCGCTCACACCGGCTTCCCGAGCAGGTCGACGATCTCCTCCTTCTTCGCCTCGAACACGGCCGGGTCCCGCGCCTCGAGGTTGAGGCGGAGGAGCGGCTCGGTGTTCGACTTGCGGACGTTGAACCACCAGTCCGGGTAGCGGATGGTGATCCCGTCGAGGTGGTCGATCTCCGCGTCGGAGAACTTCTCCGCGAGCGACGCGATCACGCCGTCCTTGTCCTCGACCTCGAAGTTGATCTCGCCGGTCGACGGGTACTTGCGGAGCTCGGACACGACCTCGCTGAACGGGCGGTCGTCCTCGCTCAGGATGTTCAGCACCTCCACCAGCGCGATGATCCCGGAGTCGGAGTAGAAGTTGTTCCGGAAGTAGAAGTGGCCGGAGAGCTCGCCGCCGAACAGCCCGCCCTCGCGCCGCAGGACCGCCTTCATGAACGAGTGCCCGACCCGCTCCCGGATCGGACGTCCCCCGAGGCGCGAGACCTCCTCGGGGACGATGTCGCTGGAGCGCAGGTCGTACACCACCGCGGTCCCCGGCTCGGTCGGCACCAGCGAGCGCGCGATCAGCGCGGTGATGATGTCGGAGGGGACGCGTTCGCCGTTCTCGTCGACGAACGCGCACCGGTCGGCGTCGCCGTCGAACGTCGCCCCGAGGTCCGCCCCCGTGTCGACGACCCGGCGGGCGAGCTCGGCGATGTTCTCGTCCTTCAGCGGGTTCGCCTCGTGGTTCGGGAACGTCCCGTCGAGCTCGGGGTAGAGGAGCTCGGTGGTCAGCCCCCGTCCGTCGAGGATGCGCGGGATCAGATGCCCCCCCATCCCGTTCGCGAAGTCGATCACCAGCTTGAACGGCCTCCACGGCTTCATGAACCCGCGGACGTGCTCGAGGTACGCCGCGTAGACGTCCTGCGTCTCGACCGTCCCCGGCGGGCCGTCGTGCGCCGGCACGCCCTCCTCCACGAGCGCCTCGATCTCCCGGATCCCCTCGTCGCCGGAGAGCGGGATCGCCTTCTCCCGGACCATCTTGAAGCCCGTGTACTTCGCCGGGTTGTGGGAGGCGGTCACCACCACGCCGCCGTCGACGCCGAGGTGCCCGACCGCGAAGTAGAGGAGCGGCGTCTCGCCGAGGCCGCAGTCGACGACGTCGCACCCCTGCGAGGTGATCCCCTCGAGGAGCGCCGCCTTCACGTCCGGGCTCGAGGCGCGCATGTCGTTCGCCACGGCGACCTTCTTCGCCCCGAGGAAGTGCGCGAACGCCGCCCCGATCTTCCGGGAGGTCTCGAGGTCGACCTCCTTCCCGTAGATGCCGCGGATGTCGTAAGCCTTGAAGATCGACAACGTTTCCTCCCGAACGGGTGGGGCGGACCGACCGGACGGCCGGTCAGCTCACGATCAGCCGAAGATGGTGCGTCGCCCGTTCGACGTCGTCGTCGTCGATCAGACGGTGGGTACAGAAGCGGAGGCGGTCGGCCGCCATCGGCATGGCGAGGACGCCGTGCTCGGCGAGGCGGTCGGCGACCTCGCGCGCCCTCGGCTCGTCGAACCGGAGGAGCACGATGTTGGTGAGGGTCCGCTCGAGGTCGACGGTCGTGCCCGGGAGCTCGGCCGCCGCCTCCGCCAGCCGCCGCGCGCGCCGGGGGTCGTCGGCGAGGCGGGCGACGCCGGTCGCCAGCGCGACCCGCCCCGCGGCCGCCAGCACGCCGACCTGGCGCATCCCCCCGCCGAGCACCTTCCGGATACGACGGGCGCGGCGGACGTCCTCGGCCGTGCCGCAGACGACCGACCCGACCGGCGCGGAGAGCCCCTTGGAGAGGGCGACCCACGCCAGGTCGGCGCGCGCCGCGTACTCCGACGCGTCGACGCCGGCGGCGAGGGCGGCGTGGAACAGGCGCGCGCCGTCGAGGAGGATCTTCATCCCGTGGCGGTCCGCGATCGCGCGCATCGCGTCGAAGTTCTCGAGCGGGACGACCGTGCCGCCCGCGACGTTGTTCGTGTTCTCGAGGCAGAGGAGCGAGCTGCGGGGCAGGTGGATGTCGATTCCCCGGACCGCCGCCTCGACCTCGCCCGGGTCCATCACGCCGTGCTCGCCGCGGACCGGACGGCACTGGACGCCGGAGATCAGGCCGATCCCCCCCGCCTCGTACG
>JBICIB010000647.1:0-3459 GCA_043101415.1 Planctomycetota bacterium JB042
GGGAGGGGGCGTTCGGCACGCTCCCTCTCCCGATCCCGGCGGACCGTGGCCGCCGAACGCCCCGCGGCCGAATCCCCGTTCACCGCCCCGCGCGCAGCGGACCCCCGCGAAGCGGCCCCACGCTCCACGCGCAGTGGACAAAAGCCCAGCGCAGCGAAGTGGTGCCGGGAACAGGACTTGAACCTGCACTCCCAATAAAGGGAACTTGGCCCTCAACCAAGCGCGTCTGCCAATTCCGCCATCCCGGCACGTCGGTTCGCGGAAGCGCGTGAGTCTAACGGGATCCCCCCCGCCGACAAGCCCCCAGGGGGGAACTACTCGTCGAGGTTCGTCCGGACCTTCGCCCGGAGCTCGATGTTGAAGCTCCGCTCGTCGATCCTCGCGGCCAGGAAGGCGTCCTTGAAGAGTTCGAGCCAGGTCAGCCCCTCCTCGAACTCCTTCTGCGCGACGGGGACGGCGGTCATCTTCCGCTCCCGCTCGATCTGCTCGGTCCGCTCGAGCACGGCCTGCTCGAACCGCTCGCGCACGCCCTGCGGCATCTCCCGCCCCTTCCAGGACGAGAACTCGCCGGCCAGGAGCTCCTCCTCGATCCCCGCCTTCACCTGCCGCCAGTCGATCTGCGTCCCGGAGTCGGCGACGAGGCGCGCGTGGTCGAGCAGCACCTCCTTCATCCCCGCCGCGTCGAGGTAGAGGGCGACGCTCGCGAACCCCTCGAGGAAGTCGCTCCCCTCGCGGTACTTCTCGGACTTCAGCAGCGAGTCGATCCGACGGTTCCCGCCGTTGTGGTAGTCCTGCGCCCACGCCGACTCGCCGTTCCCCTTCGACGACAGCTTGATGAAGTCGGTGATCAGCTCGTGCGCGGTGCCGCGCTCCTCGGTCCGCGTGCCGCCCCCCTCCTCCGGCACCACCATGTCGATCGCCCGGGGCGACAGCGTGATCGCGAGCCGCCACGGCCCCTTCGTCTGCTCCGCCGGGTCGATGATCCCGAACGAGATGTTCTGGATGTCCGTCCCCTTCAGGATGACGTCCTGGATGAACCGCTCGTTCGGCGACCCCTTCACCTCGTGCCAGACGCGGTACCACTTGGCGATGCCGCGCCCCTCCTGCTGCAGCCGCGAGTGCGCCTTCATCAGCGGATAGACGAAGCCGTTGTACCCCGTCGCCTTCGCCGGGTTCCCCTGCGCGCGGTCGAGGACGTCGAACGTCGGGCCGCGCTCGTCGACGGTCAGGAAGATCGCGATGATCGGGGTCGGGCGGGCCGGCGGGCCGAAGTACGTGTCGCGGACCATCGCGACGACGATGTCCTGCCCCAGCCACGACGCGATCGTGCGGACCGCCTCCATCGAGGTCCCCGGGCGGAAGTCCGGGCGGAACTTCCGGACCCGCCGGATCAGGTCGTCCAGGAGCTCCTTCGCCGCCGGGTCGGTCTGCTCGAGGCCGCGGATCAGGCTCGGCAGGAACTGCCCCGGGTCGATCCGCGCCGCCATGACGAAGAACGTCTCGTCCGGCAGGAGGGCCGCCGCGCCGTCCATCGCCTTCTTCAGCTCGAACGTCTTCCGGTCGTAGAAGCCGCTCTCCGCCTGCGCCGCCGCGTCCTTGTTGAAGACGATGTTGCCGCGCAGGTCGAGGACGTCCCCGAACCCGAGGTCGAGGGTGACGGTCTCGAAGTAGCGCGGGTTGAACATCCGCCCGAGGATCCATCGCGACACCTGGCCGCGGTGCTCGAGGAACCGCTCGTCCGCCTCGGTCCGCGAGAAGAGCGTCCGGAGGTCGCCGTGGACCTGGACCCGCTCGCCGACCTCGTCCTCCGTCACCTCCTGGCGGTCGCGACGCAGCCCGGCCCACTCGTCGACGTCCTGCGCGACGGTGGCGTGGTACGCCCGCGCGTACCCGAGCGACCTCTCGCGGTCGTCGAGCAGCCCGATCACCTCGCGCACGAGCAGCGGCCCGGTGCCGAGCACGAACACCTCGTGGTGCCGGTAGAGGTGGATCGTCGTCCCATCCTCGAGGGTGACGCGGCGGACGCCGTACTCGTCCTCCTCGACCTCGATCGGGATCGACAGGAGCCCGCGCAGCCACGCCTGTCCCGCCGCCTCGTACGCCAGCTTCGCCATCCGGGTGCCGGCGGCGACGATGCAGGTCTCCGACTCGTCGAAGCCGCGGCCCGCGACCCGGCCGAAGACCGCCAGGTCCTTCCCCAGGAGATCGGTCAGCGGGTCGAGGACCGGGACCTCGCGGCACGCCCGCCGGATCTCCTCGATCGTCTCGTCGACCCCCAGCGACTCGGCGAGTTCGGCGTGGAGCGAGGTCCGCGCGAACCGCTGCCACGGGCGCGACAGCTCGACGTCCTCCCAGGCCGCGGGGACGGGGAACTCGCCCGGACGGAAGTCGTCTTCCAGACCTCGCTTGTGAACGAAGTAGTCGACGTTCTTCGGGACGACGTACTCGATCGCGACCGCCGAGCCCTCGTACGCGCCGAGCACCTCCTCCTCGAACGGGTCGAAGAAGAGGATCGTGAACGCGAAGTACGACAGCCCCACCACGAAGGCGAGGACGAACAACACCTTGCGAGTCGCCTTCTTCACGCGATCACGCCCCTGCCGGCTCGGGACCCGAGGGTCCGGACGAAGTCGAATCCCTCATTCTACGTGCGGAACCGCTCCGTCTTGCACCTGTTTGGGGACGGCGTGCCGGACGGGCCGCGCGGGATCACCCTTCAACGCTCCCGCGGGCGCTGCTACCCTGGCCGATTCACCCTGTCGCGCCGGGACCGGCGCCCGAGGAACGACCCGATGCCGTTCGCGCTCAGCCGCCGCGCCCGCAACCTGAAGCCGTCCGCCACGTTCCGGCTGGCGCGACGCGCCCAGGAGCTCCGCGACGCGGGCCAGGACGTCCTCGCGTTCGGCCTCGGCGAGCCGGACTTCGACACGCCGGCCCGCGCCCGCGAGGCGGCCCACCGCGCCATCGACGACGGGGCGACCCACTACACGGCGAACGAGGGGCTCCCGGCGCTCCGGAGCGCGATCGCCCGCTCGTTCGAGCGGTCCCAGGCGGTCCACTACGACCCGGCCGGCGAGATCCTGGTGACCGCCGGGGCGAAGCAGGCGCTCTCCCACGCGATCCTCGCCCTCGTCGACGAGGGGGACGAGGTGCTCGTGCCGAAGCCGTACTGGCTGTCGTACCCCGAGCAGGTGACGCTCGCCGGGGGGACGATGAAGGCGGTCGAGACCCGCGCCGAGGACGGGTACCACCTGACGGCGGAGGCGGTCGCCGCGGCGGCCGGCCCGAAGTCGAAGATCCTGATCCTGAACTCGCCGAACAACCCGACCGGGGCGGTCCTCGACGAGAGGCGGCTCGGCGAGATCGCCGACGTCTGCATCGAGCGCGACCTCCTCGTCGTCTCCGACGAGATCTACGGCTCGCTCGTCTACGGCGGCGCGCGCCACCGCTCGATCGCCG
>JBICIB010000648.1:0-9035 GCA_043101415.1 Planctomycetota bacterium JB042
GGCGGTGCGGCGAGGAGGGCGCCGGCGCCGAGGAGCGCCGCGGCCGCGACGGCGGCCGCCGTGGTCCGGAGGCCGGGCCGCGTGACGTCGAACAGGATCGCCGGCAGCGACCCGATCAGCGCGGTCGCGAGGAGCGCGCGGGGGTCCGCGATCCGGCCGGCGAGCGCCGCGCAGACCGGGGGCCAGACCAGGAGGAGGAGGAGGGGCCAGGTGGCGAGGGCGCTGCGGACGAGGTCGCGTTCGGCCCGCGGGAGGACGAGTTCGCGCGTCCGGGGGTCGGCGAGGGACCAGGACTCGAGCGGGCGGTCGATCCGCCGCGCGGCCGCCCGGTAACGCTGGCCGAGGCCGAACAGCAGGTTCCCGAGGACGACGCACGCGGCGCCGCGCACCAGGAGCGCCGCCGCGCTCGGCGGGGGGGCGAGCGGTCCGGTGACGGCGAACAGGAGCGCGCCCGCCGCGGGGCCGAGGTTCGGGCGGGCGATCGGCAGGCCGCGGTGCTCGCGCAGGACGGGGGTGACGACCACGTACGTCGAGAGGACGGCGAGGAGGAGGAACCAGACGTTCGTCGCCCCGCCGGCGGCCCGGGAGAGGTCGGGGGTGAGGTGGAGGACGAGCCAGGCGGCCACCGCGCAGCCGAGCGCGACGGTCAGCTTGACCCGCGCGAGCGCCCGTCGGAGCGGGCGTTGGTCGTACGGCTCGGCCTCCAGCCGGGCGGCGGCGTGGAGGTTCGGTGCGGTGTCGACGACGAGGCGGGCGACGAGGAAGAGCGCGGCGGCCCGAAGCGCGGCCCCCTCGTCGTCGGGGGGGAGCGCGGGGAGGGTGAACGCCAGTCCGGTCGCCCAGCCGAGCGGTTCGGCGAGGCGCGCGATCACGGGGCGCGCCAGCGCCCCCTTCAGCCGCCTTGACGCCGTCCGCCCGCCCTCTTTAGCCTTCGAGCCCGCCTCGGCCATGCCCAGGAGTCCGCGTGTTCCGATCCACCGTCCCGCTCGCCGCCGTCCTGCTCTTCGCGGGCTGCCGTACCGGCGAGGAGAGCGCGTCCCGGCCTCGACTCGAGCAGTGGTGGCAACTCTATCAGCAGGACTCGTCGGACTGGCCCGAGGCGCGGACTCGATGGTACGAACTCGGGGGAGACGACCGGGACACGCTCGTCCTGTCGCTGATCCGGCAGATGGTCGTGATGGCCCCGCAGCCGGTCCGGACCGAGGGGGGGTTCGAGCCGGGGTGGAAGCGGCCGCAGCGGGAGCTGCTCGCGCTGCCCGCCGAGGGGTGCGTCCCGCTCCTGGAGGAGGCGCTCCGCGCGGGCCGGGACCACGTCTCGCTCGAGGCGCTCGCCGACACCCTCGCCGGATTCGGCGCCGTCGACTCGCTCGCCTCGGTCCTCGACGCGCCGCAGCCGGGCGACACGCTGGAGGCGCGCCGTCACGCCGTCGTCGGCCTGGTGAAGGCCGGGGGCGAGCGGGCGATCGCCCGGGTCGGCGTGCGGCTCCGCGGCGAGGCGGACTGGTCGGCGCGCGCGTCGGCCGCCGAGGCGCTCGGGAACGCCCGGTACGCCGACCGAGGCCGCGCGGCGACCGTCCTGGTCGCGGGGCTGGAGGACGAGGACCCGTTCGTGGTCCGGAAGGTCTGCGAGGCGCTGAAGAAGCTCGAGGTCCGGACCGCGGCGCCGGCGCTCGCGCTCCGCTACGCCCGGGCCCGTCGCGACGGGGAGGAGGACGTCGCCGGATGGTCCGTCGACGCGCTCCGGCACTTGACCGGAGAGCGGGTGGCGGGCGATGATCCGTCGCTCTGGAAGCAGGCCGCGGATCGGGCCGCGGCACGGGGGCGCTGATGGCCGACTACGCGATCCGCAAGCCGTCCGAGGCGTGCTTCGCCTGCGAGGCGCCGTTCGAGAAGGGGCAGGAGCACTTCTCGGCCATCCTCCTGGAAGAGGAGGAGCCGGCCCGGCGCGACTTCTGCGTGGCCTGCTTCGACGGGCGGGAGCGGGACCCCGAGCGCGAGTTCGCGTTCTGGAAGACCCGCCGGACGGTCGGCGGCCCCGAGCGGCGCCCGGTCGACTTCAACACCCTCCGCGAGCTGTTCTTCCGGATGGCGGAGAGCCACGCCGGCGAGTACCGCAAGCTCTGCTACCTCCTGGGGCTCGTCCTGCTGCGCAAGCGCGTGGTGAAGCTCGAGGAGTTCGTCACCGAGCAGGGGCGGGACTACCTCGTCGTCACGACCAAGAGCCGCCCCGAGCCGCTCCGCCTCGAAGCGCCCGAGCTGGTCCCGGCCGAGTTCGAGGAGCTCCGTGACAAGCTGAAGGCCCTCCTCGACGTCGATCTCGAGGAGGAGGCGCCGGGGACGACGGCCGCCGTCACGGCGGGCGCCGCGGCGGGCGAGGCGGAGAGCGGGCCCGCGCCCGACGCCACCGCCTGATCGACGTCCGGCCCGGCCGCCGCCGGGCCGCCCCTCTCCTCCCTGACTCCCGACGCGCGACCCCGGTTGCATCCCGGCCCGGAGTCTGGGAGGGGGGTGGTGCAGAAGGGGGGATCGGGGGAGCCGGTGGATTCCTCGGGGCGGACCCTGGAAACCGTGTGGAGAAGCGGTGGGGGCGGCAGGGTCCGAATGCCGTGAATTGCCGGTTTGAGGCCGGTATTGGTTCGAGAACGGCTTTTCCACACCAAAACTCCTTTTTGTCTCACGGGTCGCCTTGACGGCGTCGATAAGCCTTCGTACAGTTTGACCCAGGTGGTGCAGAGTGGAGCAGATGGGAGTTCAGAGGGCTTGAGCGCCGGGGCCTGCTTCATCGGGAGTTACAAGCACACGCTCGACCCGAAGGGGCGGGTGTTCATCCCGAAGAAGTTCCTCGACGCGCTCCCCCAGGACGAACCGCGCCACTTCATCGTCACCCGGGGGTTCGACGGCTGCCTCACGCTGTACGTGAGCAGCTCCTGGAAGGCGGCGGTGGCGAAGATGAAGGACCGGGCGAGAGGCGTGAAGGAGACCCGCGACTTCCGTCGCCTGATCTTCGCGTCGGCGCGCCAGTGCCCGATCGACGGCTCCGGCCGGATCCTGATCCCCGAGGAGCTCCGCGCCAGCGCCGCCATGAAGCGCGACGTCGTCTTCGTCGGACTCGACGACGAGATCGAGCTCTGGGACCACGACGCGTGGAAGGAGTACCACGCCGAGGTCTCTCCCCACTTCGAAGACGCCGGACAGGAAGTCCTCTGATGCGCGCCCGCCACGACTCGACCGGACCGACGGAGCGGCTGGCCGCTCGGCCGGTCCGGCCCGGGGCGGTGCGCCACGGGCGTCTCCGCGCGAACCGGACCATCCGGCCGGATCGCCGCGACCGAACGACTCGAACGATGCGAACGACCGGCCGTCCGCAGGGAGCCCTGCGAGGAAGGGACCAAGCCATGGCGGAGGCGGACGACCGGTCGGTCCATCGTCCCGTGCAGGTCGAGAACGTGCGGCGGCTCCTCGCGCTCCCGCCGTCGGGCCGGCTGCTCGACCTGACCCTCGGCGCGGGCGGCCACACCGAGGACCTGCTCGGACGGACCGAGGGGGCGACCGTGGTCGGCGTCGACCGCGATCCGGCGATCCTCGAGATCGCGGCGCGCCGCCTCGCCGGGTTCGGCGACCGGGTGCGGACCGTCTGCTCTCCGTTCGACCGCCTCGACGCGATCTGCGACGCGTGCGGGGTCGACCGGTTCGACGCGATCCTGATCGACCTCGGCGTCTCGTCGCTCCAGCTCGACGACGCGGAGCGCGGGTTCTCGTTCGACCGCGACGGGCCGCTCGAGATGCGGATGGGACCGGACGCGCCCCGGAGCGCCGCGGACCTCGTCAACCGCGGCTCCCGCGAGGAGCTGATGCACGCCGTCCGCACGCTCGGGGACGAGCCGCGCGCGGCGCGCGTGGTCGAGGCGATCCTCGAGGCGCGCCGCGCGGCGCCGATCCGGCGGACCTGCGAACTCGCGGACCTAGTGAAGAGGGTCGTGCGCGGGCCGTCGCACCATCACCCCGCGACGCGGACCTTCCAGGGCCTGCGGATGGCGGTGAACGACGAGCTCGGCATGGTCGAGCGGACGCTCCCCCGCGCGATCGATCGGCTGCGCGAGGGCGGCCGCCTGGCGGTCCTGGCGTTCCACGGCGGGGAGGACCGTCTGGTGAAGCGGGCGTTCCGGGACGCGGAGCGCGCGGGCCTCGTCAGCGTGATCACCGCCAAGCCGCTCGCCCCGGAGGCGAGCGAGGTGAGGGACAACCCCCGCGCCCGCAGTTCGCGGCTGCGCGGGGTCGAACGTGTGCGCTCCGGCGTCGACGGCGAGCGGCCGTCGGCCGGGAAGCGCCGGGAATGACGGATGGTCAGGAGCGGGCGTCGCCGCCGCGTCGCCCGACGGGTCCCCGAGAAAGGAGGATCGCCATGAAGCAGTGGCCGGTCTGGCTCGGGTTGTTCGGTCTCGGCGCCGTGGCGCTGCAGACGACGGCGTTGAACGTCCGGGCCATCGATCGCGAGTACGGACTCGGGTCGGCGCTGCGGGAGGTGAGCGATCTCGACGCACGGACCGCGCATCTGCGGACGCGCATCCGTTCGATCACCGCCACCGAGCGCCTCGAGATCGCGCGGACCGACCTCGGACTCTCCGAGGACGAGCTCTTCCCGGCGTTCCCCGGCTGGACGCCGGGGGTGCTGGCGGTCGCGGAGCGTCGATGATGGATCGGTCGCGCCGACGCCTCCTCTTCCTGGTCTTCTCGCTCTCGGCGTTCTTCGTGGCGCTCGAGGTGCGGCTGTTCCACCTCCAGGTGATCGCCCACCCCGAGGTCGGACCGCGGGTGGAGACGTCGCATCGGAAGGTGGAGACGGCGGTCGCGGCCCGCGGACGGATCCTGACCCGGCACGGGTACGTGCTCGCCGAGTCGCTCCCGGCGGTCGACGTCTACGCCGACTCGCGCTGGACCGAGGGGCATCGCGAGGAGATCGGCGCGCGCCTGTCGGCGCTGCTCGACGTGCCCCGGGAGGAGGTCGACTCGCGGCTGGAGCGGCCGGGGTACGTCCGGGTGCTCCGTCGGCCGCTCGCCGACGGGGAGCGGCTCGTGGCGCTCCGGCGCGCGAAGCGCGACCTGGAACTCCCGGGCGTCGACCTCGAGGAGACGACCGTCCGGCGCTACCCCGAGGGGCCCCTCGCCGCGCACGTCGTCGGCTTCATCGATCTCGAGGGGCGCGGCCAGGCGGGCGTCGAGCGGGCGTTCGACCAGACCCTGCAGGGGAGCGCGGGCCGGACGGTGGTCGAGCGGGACGCCCTCCAGCGCCCGCTCTTCGGTCTCGAGTGCGCCGAGGTGAAGCCGACGCCCGGCGCGGACGTCCGGACCACGCTCGACGTCGTCCTCCAGTACTTCACGGAGGAGGCGATCGACCGCGTGATGGAGGAGCACGCGCCGTCGTGGGCGAGCATCGTGGTGCTCGATCCGCGTCGCGGCGACCTCCTCGCCTGCGCGAGCCGCCCGACGTACGACCCGAACCGGTACGGCGCCTCTCCGATCGATCACCACGCGAACCGGGCGACGTCGTACCACTACACCCCGGGCTCGACGTTCAAGCCGTTCATGATGGCGACCGTCCTCGACTCCGCCGCGGCGCGGCTCGACGAGGAGATCGACTGCCGGAGTCTCCGCTACCGCGGGCGCACGGTGCACGACTCGCACCCGAACGGGGTCCTGACCGTCCCCGAGGTGGTGATCGAGTCGTCGAACATCGGGATCGCGAAGCTCGCCCTCCGCCTGGTCCCGGACGCGTCCCACGCGAAGGCCGTGCGGCAGACGGCGTTCCGGCGGATCCACGACACCTTCTCGTCGCTCGGGTTCGGGCGGCCGACCGGCATCCGGCTCCCGGCGGAGGCGTCGGGCACGCTGCGCAACGTCCGGAGCTGGACCCCCCAGTACACGCTCGTGTCGATGGCGTTCGGGCACGAGGTGTCGGTGACGCCGCTGCAGCTCGCGGCGGCGTTCTCGGTCTTCGCCACCGGAGGCGTCTACCACGCCCCGCGCGTCGTCGACGCGATCGTCGACGCCGACGGCGTCGAGCGGCCCGCCCCGCGCGGCCCCTCCCGTCGCGTCTTCGACTACGAGACCGCGGAGGACGTGCGCCAGATGCTCGTCCGCGCGGTGGAGGAGGGGACGGGGGAGCGCGCGCGGAGCGATCGCTTCCTGATCGCGGGGAAGACCTCGACGGCGGAGTGGGACACCGATCGCCGAAAGAAGACCTCCTCCTTCGCCGGCTTCGCGCCGGCCGACGACCCGCGGCTGCTCGTGGTCGTGGTCGTCGATCGACCGACCAGGAACGGGCACTCCGGGGGACGCGTCGCGGCCCCCGCGGCGAAGGAGATCCTCGAGCGGGGATTGACGTACCTGAGCGTCCCCCCGTCCATGAGAAAGTGACACCAGGGATGACGAGCCTCTTGCGGAGCGTGCGGACGTTGGACGAGACCCGAGGGATGCCGGAGCTGGCGGAGCTGATGCGAGCCGTCGATCCGATCGCGATCGACGGCGACGCCGGCGTCCGCGTGCGCGCCCTCGCCGCCGACTCGCGGTGCGTCGAGCCGGGGAGCGTGTTCTTCGCCGTCGCCGGCGAGGAGGACGACGGCGCGCGATACCTGAGCGAGGCCGTGGCCCGCGGCGCGGCGGCGGTGGTCGTCGCGCCCGGCGTCGCGCCGCCGCCGGGCGTCTCGGTGGTGTGGGTGAAGGACGTGCGGAGGGCGAAGGCGCTCGCCGCGGCGAGCTTCCACGGCGAGCCGTCCCGCACCCTCCCGGTCGTCGGCGTGACCGGGACGAACGGAAAGACGACCACCGCCTGGATGCTCCGGTCGATCGCGGAGTACGACGGCGGTCCGACCGCCATGTTCGGCACGGTGCACCACGAGATCGCGGGCCGTCGGATCCCGGCGCGGAACACCACGCCGGACCCGATCGACCTGCAGCGCGAGCTCGCCGAGGGCGTGCGCCGCGGCGCGCGGCTCGGGATCATGGAGGTCTCGTCGCACGCGCTGGTGCAGGAGCGGGTCACGGGGATCGACTTCCGGGCCGCCGTCTTCACGAACCTCGCGCCGGAGCACCTCGACTTCCACGGGTCGATCGAAGCGTACCGCGACGCCAAGGCGCGCCTGTTCGAGTCGCTCGATCCGTCCGCCGTCGCGATCGTGAACGCGGACGACCCGATGGCCGCGGACCTCGTCCGGCGGACCCCCGCGCGGGTGGTCGAGTTCGGCCTCGGCGGGGACGTCGACGTCACCGCCGACGTGCGGCGCGTCGACCGGGACGGCCTCGCGTTCGACCTGATCACGCCGTACGGCGACGTCGACGTCACCTGCCGCCTGCCGGGGCACCACAACCTCGAGAACGCGATCGCGGCGGCGACGGCGGCGGTCGAGCTCGGCTACCCGCTCGACTCGATCCGCGGCGGCTTCCTCCTCTTGAAGGGGGTCCCCGGACGGCTCGAACCGATCGAGTGCGGCCAGGACTTCCGGGTCCTCATCGACTACGCCCACACCGACCACGCCCTCGAACACGTCCTCCGGAACCTCCGGCCGCTGACGCGGGGGCGGATCGTGACCGTCTTCGGCTGCGGCGGCGACCGGGATCGGAGCAAGCGTCCGCGGATGGGCCGCGTCGCGACCGAGCGGTCGGACCTCACGATCGTGACCAGCGACAACCCTCGAACGGAGGAGCCCTCAGCGATCATCGAGGAGATCCTCGGCGGGACGTCCCCCGGCGCGGAGGTGGTCGTCGAGCCGGATCGCCGGGCCGCGATCGAGCGGGCGCTCCGCGCGGCGCGGGGAGGAGACATCGTGCTGATCGCCGGCAAGGGGCACGAGCGGGTGCAGCTCGCCGGCGACGAGGCGCGCGAGTTCGACGATCGGGACGTGGCGAGGGAGGTGCTGTGGAGCCTCAGCTGACGGCGGAGGTCGCGGCGGCGATCGGCGGGACGGCGATCGGCCGCCTCCCGGAGACCGTGGCCGGCGTCTCGACCGACACCCGGGCGCTCGCCGCGGGAGAGCTGTTCGTGGCGCTCCGCGGGGAGAGCTTCGACGGTCACGCGTTCCTCGAACGCGCGGCCGAGGCCGGCGCGGCCGCGGCCGTGGTCGACCGGGACGTCGACGCGCCGCCGCTCCCCCTGATCCGCGTCGCCGACACCGGCGTCGCGCTCCTCGACCTCGCGCGCTGGGTACGGGGGCGGCTCCGGGCGAAGGTCGTCGCGATCACCGGGACGAACGGGAAGACGACCACGAAGGACCTCGTCGCCAAGGCGCTCGCGGCGCGGCATCGGGTCGTGTCGTCCCCGAAGTCGTTCAACAACTTCGTCGGCGTCCCGCTCACGCTCTTCCTCGCCGACCGGGAGACCGACGTCGTGGTCCTCGAGATCGGGACGAACCACCCCGGCGAGATCGCGACCCTCGGCGACGTCGCCCGCCCGGACGTCGCCGCGGTCACGAACGTCTCCGAGGCGCACCTCGAGGGGCTCGGGTCGCTCGAGGGCGTGCTCGAGGAGAAGGCGTCCCTGCTCGACCACGTCGCGGAGGGCGGCGTGACCGTCCTCTGCCGGGACGAGCCGTCGTACGACTTCCTGCGCGAGCGGGCGCGGGGGCGGGTCGTGTCGACGGGCGTGAAGCGGCGGGCGGACTACGTGGCGACGATGCCGCACTGCGACTTCGAGCGGATCGGGTTCCACGTGAACGGGCAGGACCGCGTGCGGGTCCCGATGATCGGCTGCCACAACCTCTACAACGCGCTGATGGCGATCGCCGTCGCCGCCGAGCTCGACGTGGCGGTCGCCGACGCGAGCCACGCGCTGCGCGACTTCGAGGGGCCGCCGATGCGACTCACCCGGCGGCGCAGCGGCGACCGGCTGGTCGTCGACGACGCGTACAACGCGAACCCGGGCTCGACCAAGGCGGCGATCAAGACGTTCGCCTCGATCGCCGCGCCGGGGCGGAAGGTGCTGGTCCTCGGCGACATGCTGGAGCTGGGGAGCGGCGCCGCGCGGCGCGATCGGAAGAGCACAC
>JBICIB010000649.1:0-7473 GCA_043101415.1 Planctomycetota bacterium JB042
TCGGGTCTCCGCGGGCCGCCGGGTCGCCTCGATCGTAGCCGCCGTCGCCGGCGGATCGAACCGCCGATCAGCCGCGGCCCTCCGCGTCGCGGCGGTCCGGTTCGTCGAACGCCGCCGCGACGCGGAGGGCCGCGGCTGATCGGCGGTTCGATCCGCCGGCGACGGCGGCTACGATCGAGGCGACCCGGCGGCCCGCGGAGACCCGATGAAGATCCTCGTCCTCGGCGGCACCTCGTTCCTCGGCCCCGCGATCGTCGAGGACGCGATCGCGCGCGGGTGGGAGGTCGTGCTGTTCAACCGCGGACGCACGAACCCGCACCTCTTCCCCGAGCTCGAGAAGATCCGCGGCGATCGCACGACGTCCGACGTGGCGCGGATCTCCGCCGTCGACTGCGACGCCGTGGTCGACACGTCCGGCTACTTCCCGGCCCACGTCCGCGCGGCGGCGGAGGCGGTCCGGGACCGGGCGCCGCAGTACCTGTTCGTCTCGTCCGTGTCGGCGTTCGCGGACCTGAGCGTGGTCGGGCTGACCGAGGACGCCGCGACGGCCCGCCTCGAGGGGGAACGCCTCGCCCGGATCGACGCGCTCGGGTTCGAGGACCTCCGCTCGGACATGTCGCTGTACGGACCGCTGAAGGCGGCGTGCGAGGAGGCGGCGGAGGCGGCCCTCCCCGGCCGGACCACGGTCCTCCGGCCGTGCTTCATCGTCGGCCCGCGGGACCGCGCGAACCGCGTCCACTACTGGCCGGGGCGGATGCACCAGGGGGGGGAGATCCTCGCCCCCGGCCCCCGGGACGTGCCGGTGCAGCTCGTCGACGTCCGCGACCTCGCCCGCTTCGCGAACCGCTGCCTCGCGGAGCGGCACGTCGGCGTCCACACCGTCGCCGGGCCGGCCTCGACCACCCCGATCGTGGAGCTGCTCCACGCCTGCAAGGCGGTGACCCCGACCGTCGGCGCCCTGACCTGGGTCGGCGAGGAGTTCCTGCTCGGCCAGGGGGCGACGAGCTGGTCGATCCCGTTCTGGGTGGCCCCGAGCGACGCGGCCAGCCGCGGGCTGCAGACGGTCGACGCGTCGAAGGCGCGGGCGCGCGGCCTCGCGTTCCGGCCGCTGGCGGAGACCGCGCGGGCGACGCTCGACGACGCGCTGTCGAGCGGGATGGACGCGGGCTGGCCGCACGGCGCGCGGATGCGGGAGTTCGAACGCGCGTGGCTCGCAGCCTGGCGGGAGGACGGCCGGTGAAGCTGCTCGTCCTCGGGGGGACCCGCTTCCTCGGGCCGGCGATCGTCGACGCGGCCCTCGCGCGCGGGCACGAGGTGACCCTCTTCAACCGCGGGAAGACGAACCCCGACCTCTTCCCCGACCTCGAGACGCTCCTCGGCGACCGGAACGTCGACCTCTCCGCGCTGGAGGGACGGACCTGGGACGCGGTCGTCGACACCTGCGGATACCTCCCGTGGCAGCTCGAGCGATCCGCGCGACTCCTCTCGTCCGCGGTCGCCCAGTACGTCTTCGTCTCGACCGTCTCGGTCTACTCCGACGAGACGCGCCCCGGCCTCGACGAGGAGAGCCGGCTGGCGCGCCTCTCCGACGCGGAGTACGAGCGGATCGACGCGATGACGCTCGCCGACGTGACCGGCGTCACCTACGGGCCGTTGAAGGCGCTCTGCGAACGGGCCGTCGAGCGGGCGATGTCGGGACGCGCGACCGCGATCCGGCCGGGGCTGATCTGCGGACCGCGCGACCCGACCCACCGGTTCGGCTATTGGCCGTGGCGACTCGACCGCGGCGGGGAGGTCCTCGCGCCGCGACCGCTGGACGGGCCGCAGCAGTTCGTCGACGTCCGCGACCTCGGCGGGTGGATCGTCCGGCTGGTCGAGGAGGGACACGTCGGTCCGTTCAACGCGGTCGGCCCCGGCGCGCCGATCCCGATGGAGGAGCTCCTGTATGGCGTGAAGAGCGTCTCCGCCACGCCCGGCTGGCTCACCTGGGTCGACGAGGAGTTCCTCGTCGCGCGCGACCTGGGGATGTGGTCGATCCCGCTCTGGGTCCCCGCCGCCGACCGGCGAGCGCGCGGCTTCAACGCGGTCTCGAACGCGCGCGCCGTGGCGCACGGCCTCACGTTCCGACCGCTCTCCGAGACCGCCCGGGGAGTCCTCGACGACTTCGACCGCCGCGGCGACCGCGCGACGTGGGAGTTCGGGGAGGAGATGCTCGCGAAGGAGACGGAGATGCTCCGACAGTGGCGGGAGCACGCCGGCGGCTGAGGGAGGTCGCCACGCCCGCGGCGCGAGACGCCCGTTCGAGACCCGCGATGGCGAGGACCGCCCCGCTCACCCCTCCGAGTTGTCCGCCACCACCGCGCCGACGCTCGCCGCGTCGACCGAGACCGAACCTCCGGGCGGCGTCCCCGGCGGAAGGAGCCCGAACCCGTTGCCGACGACGACCGCGCCCTTCGACGACGTGACTTCGACGACCGGAGCGCCGCAGTTGTGCACCTCGTTCCCGGTCAGCACGACCGGCCCGCCGGGGTGGCCGCCGCCGGGTCCGAGGAAGATCGCCGGCCGGTCCCCGGGACACCGACCGATGCCGTTCCCGTCGACCGTGACGAACCGCCCGCCGACGAGCCGGAGCACGCGACCACCCGCACCGCGGATGACGCGCTCGACCGTGTTGTCGGCGATCCGGACGTGGTGTCCCTCGTGGTCGCTCGTGTCGGCGTGGACGACCGCATCGACGGGCCTCGCGGCGTCCCCGAGGTGGAGGACGGCGTTCCCCGCGATCCGTCCGGCTTCGACGTCGAGCAGGTCGAAGACGCGGTGGACGTACGCCTGCCCCGCGCCGGGTGCGAGGTCCACCGGCCCGGCGTAGCACCCGAGGACGTCGAGCACCCGGCCGCCCGACGCGGCGAGGCACGTCCGACCGGGCGCGGGATGGAAACGAACCCCCTCGATGCGGACGCGCGCGAACGACTTCGCCGTCACCATCGGAACCGGCGCGGACGTCGTCGCCCGAATCGTGACCCCCGCGAGGGAGACGTCTCGGCCCGAGATCGCGAAGGCCGGGACCGCGCCCGACTCGACGACGACGCGGCCGCGCCCCACGACCGACGCGCCGTCCGTCAAACCGATCGGCACGGTCGGCGCGGCGTACGTGCCCGGCAGGACCGCGACCTCGCCGCCGCCGTCGGCCAGCGCGGCCCCGAACAGCGCCTCCGTCGTCGGATACTGGGTCGCGTCGTACTCCCCGTGGCTCGTGACGCCGTCCCCGATGGTGACCGAACCGGGCGTCCGGATCGGCGGGCCGAACAGCAGCGCGACGAAGAGCGCGCCGAGGACGGGAACGGAGGTCGTTCGCATCGCGGTCTCCCCTTCTCCGAAGAGACTCGCCGTCCGCACCACGGAGGTCGGCGCCGTTCACGAACGGCGGGACGACCGGCTCGTGCCCCTCCACGAGCCGGCGGCGTCGGACCTCCTCCGCGGTGGTCGGCGGACGCATCCCCGACGCGCCTCGCCCCCTCGGAACTCGTCGGGGACGAGGCGGTCGCGGCGCCGCCGAAGCACCGGACGATCTCTTCTCACCGCCTTCGATCCACCGCGGCGTCGACCCCGCCCGCGGCTTCTCCACCACGTCGATCGAAGACTCCAATCGGGTCCCGTCGACTCCCTCGTGGACCGGACCCCACGCCTCGAACGGACCGTCCATCGGGCCGTGCTCGGTCGACTGGACGTGGGTCGGCCATCGGCCGGGACCGGCATCCCGACCGTTCGCTCTCATGCCACCGACGGCATCGGCGTCCCCGCGAAACCGAGATTTCCGGTAAGGTCGATCGGGTCCTCGGCCCCCGTGCCGCGGCTTCCGAACCCGAGCTTCACGACTCCGAGGCCCCCGAACCGGCCCGGCGCCGGCTCGAAGCGCCGGGTTCTTCCCCGAAGAGGTCGGCTCCGGGCGGCCCCCGAACGGTCCGCTCGGAGTTCGCTCTCGTACGTCCGACGGCTCGCTGATCTCGGTCGAGCCGAACCACTGCCCCACGCACCCCAGGATTGGAGCACACCATGATCCACCCCGTCGTCCGCGTCGCCCTCGGCGTCGCGCTCCTCGCCTCGCCGGCCGCCGCCATCGACCCGGCCATCCAGGTCACGGTCCTCACCCAGGAGGGACAGCCCGTCGGCGCCGTCGGCAACGTCTCCTCCGTCGCGAACCTCGCCGTCAACGAGGCGGGTGCGTGGATCGTCGAGGTCGACACCGACAACGCGAACACGAACATCGACTCGGTCCTGATCAAGAACGGCGTCGTCCTCCTCCAGGAGGGGCAGCTCCTGCCGCTCCCCGCGGGCGCCGGCATCAACACGTTCGACGCGGTGACGCTGAACGACAACGACAACAGCTCGTGGAACCTCTTCCTCGAGAACACGACCGGCAGCTCGGACGACTCGGGCGTCTACTTCAACACGACGCTGCTGTTCCAGGAGGGGGACCTGTCGACCGCGAGCGCGTTCTCGCCGGGGACGACGTTCCGAGGGTTCTTCGAGACGAAGCTGAACGACTCCGACGACACCCTGCTGATCTGCTCCGTCGACGACCCGAACATCAGCAGCACGGTCGACCAGGCCCTGATGCTCGTGACGTCGTCCGGCGTCCAGACCGTCCTCGTGAAGGAGGGCGACTCGATCCCCGGCGTCGTCGGCCCGCTGGTCACGACGTTCAGCACGAGCCCGCACAACTTCGACCTGAACGACGCGGGCGACTGGATCGCCAACCTCGACACCGACGACGTCTCCTCGTCCGACGGGTTCATCCTCCTGAACGGCGCCGTGTTCGAGCGCGAGGGGAACGCCGCGCCGGTCGCCGGCCGCCTCTGGTCGTCCCTCTCCGGCGCCGAGCTCTCGATCAACAACGAGGGGGACGTCGTCCACTCCGGCTCGATGGACGGCGACTCCTCGTCGAACACGATCATCGCCCTGAACGGCGAGAAGTTCCGGCAGGAAGGGGACACCCTCCCCGGTCTCTCCGGCTTCACGTTCACGAGCTTCGGGAGCGGCCCGATCCTCGTCGCCGACCGCGGCGCACCGAGCGACTTCCCCGACGTCGTCTGGTACGGCGACTGGAACGACTCCGACACCTCGATCGACACCGGCCTGTTCCTCGACGAGAAGCTCCTGCTCCAGGAGGGCGTCGACCAGATCGGCGGCGTGACGATCGAGGACGTCCGGGGGATCCAGGACGGCTACGCGATGAGCGACGACGGCCGGTACATCGTCGCCGAACTGAACCTCGTCGGTTCGCTCGACACGGCGGTCCTGCTCGACCTCGGTCCGTGGGAGAAGCTCGGGAACGGCCTCGCCGCGACGACCGCGCCGAAGCTCCGCGCGTTCGGACAGCTCGCCGGGAACACGCCGACCACGGTCCGTCTGACGAACGGCGTCCCGAACGGAACCGCGAACCTGATCATCGGCCTCTCGCAGGCGAACGTGCCGCTCCTCGGCGGGACGCTCGTGCCGAACCCGGACGTGATCGTCTTCGGCCTGCCGATCGACGCGAACGGCACCCTCGAGTTCACGGCGAACTGGCCGGCCGGCGTCCCCGCCGGGACGATGGTGACCATGCAGTACTGGAACGACGACGCCGGCGCGCCGTTCTCGTACTCCGCCTCGAACGCGGTGGTCGGCACCTCGCAGTGAGCCGATCCCCCTCGACGTGACGCGGCCGGCGGGACCTCGGTCCCGCCGGCCGCGTTCGTCGTCTCGGCCTCGGGTCGGCGCCGCTCAGCCGCGCGCGGCGGTCAGGGCGGCGTCGTAGTCCGGCTCCTGGGCGATCTCCGGGACGAGCTCGCGGTGGACGACCTTCCCCGCGCCGTCGAGGACGACGATCGCTCGCGCGCAGAGCCCGGCGAGCGGGCCGTCGGTGATCCGGACGCCGTACGCGTCCGCGAACTCGGAGCGGAACGCCGACCGGTTCTCGACCCCCTCGATCCCCTCGGCGGCGCAGAACCTCCCCTGGGCGAACGGGAGGTCCATCGAGACGTTGACGACGGTGACCCCGTCGACGGCCGCGGCCCGCTCGTTGAACGTCCGGACCGACGTCGCGCAGACCGGCGTGTCGATGCTCGGGAAGATGTTCAGGACCCTCGTCCCGGCGATCGCCGAGAGCTTCTCCGCGGAGAGGTCTCCCTTGATCAGCTCGCAATCCGGCGCCTCGGCGCCGACGGCGGGGAGGTCTCCGCAGGTGTGGAACGGGTTCCCCTTCAAGGTGATGTCGGCCATGGTCTTCCTTCCTTCGTGGGTCTCGTGTCGGGTCGGTCGTTCAGGTCGCTTCCGGTCGTTCGGACGCGCTCGTCAGGAGGATTCGAGGTCGGCGATCAGCGAGCGCCGCGTCTCTCCGTCGAGACGCGTCTCCGCCCGGTACTGCGGGTGATCGACGCGGAGGACGGCCTCGGCCCCGGCGTCGCGGAACCGCCCGGCGAGCTCGCTCCCGAGCGGGAACCGGACGTACTGAACCGCGGAGATGCGATCTTCCTCGAACTGCTTCGGGTCGAAGGTCGCGGCGACGCTCCGGCCGTCGACCACCAGCGCGACGTGCTCGTCGATGCCGACGAGGCGGTCGAGCGTCTCCCGGACGCGCCCCCGGTCGGCGATCTCGATCATCAGGGTCGCGCGCAGCTCGTCGGCGTCCGGGACGAACTCGTTGTAGACGTCGACCTCCGCCTGGACCTTGGCGTCGTCGACGATGCGTTCGGCCCGCAGCATCTCCTGGATCTGGAAGAGCGCGGTCTCCCGGTTCTCGAAGACGAACGTCAGCTCCTCGCCGACCGCGACGCGCCGCGGCCGCTTCCGCTCGATGATCCGGGCGAGCCGCTCGGGACGGGCCTTCTCGTAGGCCGTCAGGTCGAGCACGTCGTCGAGGGTCAGCTTCTTCATCGGGTCGCTCCGCGTCGTCGTTCCGCTCCGGGTTCAGGCGTCGACGGAGAGGCCGTACGCCTCGGCGAGGAGCACGATCGGGTGGACCGGCTCGCGGCCGGTCCCCTCGAGGATGCGCAACGCCGACAGGGGACAGTCGGTGGCGACCCGGTCGGGGCGCGCCTCCTTCACCGCCTCGAGCAGCGGCCGCGCGATCTCGAGGCTCGCGTCGTAGAACCGCTTCTTCATCCCCCAGGTCCCGTCGACGCCCGAGCAGGCGTCGAGCATCTCGACGTCGGCGCCGGCCCCCTTCAGGAACTGCATCGACCGGAAGCCGATGTTCTGCGACTTCAGGTGGCACGGCAGGTGGTACGCCACCTTGCCGAGCGGGCGCTGGAAGTCCTTCTTCAGGGTCCCGGCGCCGCGGAGCGTCCAGAGGAACTCGAAGACGTCCAGCGTCGCCTCGCCGACGGCGCGCGCGTCGTCGGTGTCGAGCAGCTCGGGGACCTCCCGCTTCAGCTGGTACGAGCACGTCGGGCCGGTCACGACGATCTTCTTCCCCGCCCGCACCCCCGGCGC
>JBICIB010000650.1:0-4189 GCA_043101415.1 Planctomycetota bacterium JB042
TCACGTCCTCGCGCGATGCGCCCGGGTTGGTTTCCGCCCGGTTTCGAGTCGCGCTGCGGGGTCGCTCTCGGAGCCTCGTCCCTCCTCCGGCCCCGCCTCGCCCGCTGCGGACTTCCTCACCCGATTCCTCTTTGGGGGTAAGGGGGAATGCGGAGACGACCGATTGGATTCGCTGACGCGGCGCCCCTCCGCGTCAGCGCCCTCTCCCCTGCTCTCGTTGCTCTCCCCTGCTCTCCCCTGCTTCCTACTCCACTTCCAGTCCCCTCACGAACTCGTCCCTCCGCTCCTCCGCCGTCCGTCGGGCCTCCTCCGCTTCCTCTCGCTCGTTCGCGATCGCCTCGAGGCGGTCCTCCTGCGCGGAGAGTTTCGCGACGTAGCGGCGGTGGAGGTCGGTGCCGGCGGCGACGCGGGCCATGTTGCTCCGGATCCGCTCCTGCTCGACCGCGATCGCGGTGCGCTCGCGGTCGAGGCGGGCGAGGGTGTCGCGGGCGCGGGCGGCCTCGGACTCGAGGGAGGCGGCCGTGCGGATCGCTTCGACGACGGCGTCCGAGACGAGGCCGTCGGCGCGGAGGTCGAGGAGGGTCTCGGTCGACATCGAGGTCACGGCGAGGCGGGTCTCGCCGATCCTCTCCTCCGTCAGGACGAAGGTCGCCCGGCCGGACGCGTCGAGCGGCACCTCGAACCGCGCGAACGTCGAGGTCTCCTCGGTCGGATCGGCGGGGGCGACGCGGTCCCAGGCGGGGTCCTTCGGCGCCTCGATCAGCACCGTCCGGGCGCGGGCGTCGTCGTGGTTCACCAGCTCGATCGTCCGTTCGCGCGTGGCGCGGGACCGTCGGACGAGCGCGCCGTCGACGATCTTCAGGGCGACGAGGGTCTGCTCCGACGTGGCGCGCGTCCGGCTCTCGACGTCGACGTCCATCGCGAACGAGAGGAGGCGCTTCTGGTTCCGGGCGGTGTGATCGATCCGTGCGTCGCCGGCGTACGCGCCAGCGTCGTAGACCGCGATCGGGCCGGGCATGAGGTGCAGCTCGGTGTCGTTCGTCAGCTCGACCCCCTGCATCGGGTGCTCCGGCGCCGCGCCCGACCCGTCGAGCGTGAGGATCGCGAGGCGCCGGCCGTCGATCTCCGCGCGCAGGATCGGCAGCATCGCCGAACGCTGCCGGTCG
Organism: Planctomycetota bacterium JB042; assembly: GCA_043101415.1. GTDB lineage: Bacteria > Planctomycetota > B15-G4 > B15-G4 > JADJEK01 > JAUIEL01. Next base: position 1,167 of record JBICIB010000650.1, read on the forward strand.
AGGTGGACCGGCGCGTCGACCGTGTAGTGGAACTGCGCGCCGACCTCGCCTCCCGCGGCGTGCGCCTCCCCGAGCGCGTCGGCGTCCACGGCCAGATCGTCTCCGGCGCCCCACGCGTCGCGCTTCCGGCTGCCGAGCCCGGTGAGGAACGCGGCGCCGCCCGAGCGCGCCGGGCCGGACGGAGCCTTCGCCTGGTCCTGGAGCCTCGCCTGCTTCTCGGGGACCGGCCGGCCGCCCGACTCGTAGAGCGCCGGCGCGAGCCCCGCGTCGAGCGGCACGGGGACCTCCGGCCGCGCCGCGTGGATCGGCTGGTACAGGTCCATCGTGAATCCGACGGGCCGGCCGGACGCGAGCGAGAGGCGGACTCCGTCCCACGCGTCGTCGGTCGTGTTCTCCACGATCGCCCACCCCTGCATCGTCGGCCGCCCGTCGCCGTCCGGGAGGATCAGGCGGTAGCTCGTCTTCCAGACCGGCATCTCGCGGACGTAGGTGACGACGACGGTGCGGGTCTCGTCCGGCGCCGCGTGGAACGAGAGGTCGACGCTCTTGACCCGCTCGGCCCGCTCGTCGGCGAGCGCGGCGAGGGCGAGGCGGAGCTCCTCCGCGAGGGCCGGGTCGAGCAGCTCGAACGACGCGAGCGACGCGACGTCGGTCGAGCGGACGCCGCGCCCGGTCAGGAGGTTCAGGTGCGGCCGCGCGACGACGGCCGCGCCCCCGTCGGCGGCGACCGGGACCGAGCGCTCCTCGACGCCGAGGATCGTCCCCTCGAGCGGTCCGTCGATCGTCACCGCCCGGAGCCGCGCGCCGCGGAGCTGCCGGAGGAGGTCGGGGATCGAGGGGGCGCGCGAGAGGTCGACGCCGAACGACGCGAGCCGTCGCGCGAGCGGCTCCTTCGAGCCGTAGGTGACCGGACCGATCGTCCCGCCGCCGAGGTCGACGACGGTCATCGACTTCAGGATGTCGTTCACGGCGTCCGTCGGGAACCGGAGGCGGACCGTCGCGTCCCCGGTGACCGGCGCCGCGCGCTCGAACGCCCCGACCCCGGAGCGGTAGAGGGTGATCTCGCGGATCGGGTGGACGTCCGCCCGCCCGGAGAGGGGGGCGGCGGCCAGGACGAGGACGAGGGGGACGAGCGGGCGGGAGCGAATCATCGGGACCTCCGGGGGGCGATCGTACGACCGCGCCCCGGGGTCTCGGTTCCCGGCTTCGGGCGCCTCCCGGCGAATCGGCGACGTGCGGCCGTTTTCTCTCGTTTCGGCGAAACGGTCGCCGCGCCCGTGGAGACGTCGCCGGTAGAAGGGAGTTCACGCAGCATGTCGCACGCTCACGAAGAGATCGCCGCCCTGTTCGAGCGGGAGAGCCGGGGCCTCCGGGCCCTCGCCGGCCGCCTCCTGAATCCGGGCGACGCGGACGACCTCGTCCAGGACGGCTTCCTCCTCCTGCTCCGCCGGGGCGACCGGGACCTCGATCGCCCCGGCGGCTGGCTCACCGGCTCGCTCCGGAACCTTGCGTTCCGGGCCCGGCGGGGGAGGCGGCGCCGTGCGGTCCGCGAGGAGGCGGCGGCGACGTCCGAAGAGGCGCCGCCCGAGCCAGACCCCGGCCACGCCGAGATCCTCTCGGCCGTGGTCGAGGCCGCCCGCGCTCTCGACGAGCCTTACCGGGAAGTCGTGTTCCGGCACTTCTTCCAGGGCCGCACGCTCGCCGCGATCGCCCGCGACCTCGGTTGCCCGGAGGCGACCGTCCGGACGCGGCTCCGCCGGGCGCTCTCGCGGCTCCGGGATCGCCTCGAAGGCCGGGACCCCGAGTGGCGCGCGTCGCTGGCGCTCGCCCTTGGCCTGCCGTGCGACGTCGCTGCGTCGACCTCCCTGGTAAAGAGCATGGGTTTCGTCCTGGGAGGTCTCACGATGTGGAAGATCACGTTTCTCGTCGCCGCCCTGACCGGCGGCTGGTTGTGGCTCGGGGGTCCCGAGCCTTCGGACTCCGTGGCCGGTGCGCCCGAGGGCGCCGCGGTCGCGATCGAAGGGCCCGAGCCGCCTGACCCGCGCGTCACCTCGGAGCGGGCCGAAGAGGTCACCCCCGCCATGGCCGACGCGGCGGGACCCGCGGACGAAGAGGCCGCCGAGCGCCCGGACCTCGTCGTGATCGAGGGACTCGTGGTCGACTCCGAAGGCGCGGCCGTGTCGTTCGCGGAGGTGTGGGACGCGCGGCTCGCCGCGGACCGCGGCGAGCCGTTCGCGACGGCGGATGCGGCGGGGCGGTTCCGGTTCGAGGTCGAGGAGACTCCGTTCCAGCTCTGCGCCCGTGCCGAGGGGCACGCACCGTCGTTCGTCGAGACCCTCTCCGAGGGGCGCTCACCCGTCGAACTCCTCTTCCGGCTGCGCGGGCCCGCGGCGAGCCTCACCGGTCGCGTCCTCGACGAGTTCGGCGATCACGTCCCGGGGGCGGCGGTCCAGGTCGGACACGCCATCCCCGCCGGGATCTACCACGAGGGGGGACGCCAACGGTCTCTCCCGGCCGGACCGATCGTCCTCAGCGGCGCCGACGGGAGCTTCGAAGTGGACCAGCTCGCGGCGGAGCGGACAGGGATCGCGGTGAGGAAGGACGGCTTCGCGCGCTGGGATCGGATGGTGACCCCGGTTGCGGGTGAGCCGACGACGGTCTTCGTCCGCCTGGAGCGGGGAGGCACGATCGTCGGGACCGTGAGCGACGAGCGCGGCCGAGCGGTCGAAGGGGCGCGGATCGAAGTGTCGTGCGACGAGTTCCTCCTGTCCGGCGTCTACCGCGTCGGCGAACCGGCCGTCTCGACGAAGAGCGACGCGTCGGGAGCGTTCCGGGTCGAGTCGGTCACGACGGGAACGGCGCGCCTGCGGATCACGTCCGGTGACGGGCGCGCGGCGACCGTCGCCCGCCCGATCGTGGGCGGGAGGGAGGAGCGGATCGACGTCACGCTTTCGCCCCCTTCGTTCGTTCGGGGGACGCTCGTGGACGAGCGCGGCGAGGCGCTGCAGGGTTGGACCGTCTAG
>JBICIB010000651.1:0-5654 GCA_043101415.1 Planctomycetota bacterium JB042
GCCCGAACGGTCCGGCGGGATCGGCGATCCAGAGCTGGAAGACGAACGCCGACGCGGCGGGGACGCCGGACGGCCACGGCGCGGAGAGGGCGAGGTCGCCGGCCGGTCCGAGCGCGAGCCCGTGCAGGACGACGTCCGGGGTCGGGACGAGCGTCCCGCCGAGGAACGGCGTCGGCGCCGCGGCGGACCCGACGACGAGCGCGGCGGTCGCGCCGGCGAGGCCGTTCTGCAGCGCGAGCGCCGTCGTCGTCCCCGGTTCGAGGCTCCCGGCGCCGGAGAGCGCCGGAGGTCCGTTCGTGCCGGCGAGCGCGCCGCCGAGGTCGACGAACGGCGGGGCGGGCGCGTCGATCCGCTCGAACAGGAACCGGCCGAGCGGCGGCGTGCCGGTGAACGGGTGCCCGGTGATCTCGGCGATCGGCCGGGCCGGGTTCGTGTCGGCGTTCGGGGAGAGGAAGGTCGGGCCGTCGTCGGTCCCCGCGTCGTACGGCGCGAGCGGGACGGCGAGGAGGTCGACCCAGTCGCCGCCGGCGAACAGGTCGAGGTCGTGCACGCCGACGAACCAGTCCGGGCTCGGCGCGATCATCGAGACGAGCGTGACGCGCGGGTGGCTCTGCGAGACCGAGAACGTCATCGCGACGCTCCCGGGGGACGGGCCGATCCCGCCGCCGGAGAGCGCGCTCTCGACCGAACCCGCGGCGAAGGCGGCCGCGACCTCGCCGAGGAGGAGCGACTTCGAGCCGGTCTCCGCCATGCTCTCGATCCCCGGGCTGGCGAGCTGTCCGGGGGCCCAGAACGAGACCTGCGCGTCGTGCGTCGCGCCGACGAGGCCCGAGAAGTGCGCGGATCCGGTCGGGAAGTCGGTCGGGTGGGTCGTCGCGCTCCAGCTCGCGAGGAACGTGACGCGGTACTCCGCCGCGTCGGTCGCGGGGAGGTCTCCCGCGGTCGCGAGACCGGAGGCGAGGACGAGGACGGCGAGGGGCGGGACGGGGGAGCGGGACATGGCGGAGGGTTCCGTTCCGTTCGAGGACCGAGGGGCGGGACGCGGGCCGGGGCGGCTCTCCCGGCCGAGGATACCCGCGCCGCCCGGCGGTGCTGCGACAAACGACCGCGTCGACTCGATCGCGCGGCGAGCTACAACGGGGGGCGAAAGGGACCGCCGTGGACGACGTCGTCTGGTTGTCGCGCCTCCAGTTCGCGCTGACGATCATGTTCCATTACCTCTTCCCCCCGCTCTCGATCGGGCTGGGAGCGGTGTTGGTCTGGCTCGACGGGCGGTCGCTCTTCACCCGCGACCCGCTGTACGAGCGGGCGGCGAAGTTCTGGACGAAGATCTTCGCGCTGACGTTCGCGATGGGGGTCGCGACCGGCATCGTGATGGAGTTCGAGTTCGGCACGAACTGGGCGACCTACTCGCGGTTCGTCGGCGACGTCTTCGGCTCGGCGCTGGCGGCGGAGGGGATCTTCGCGTTCTTCCTCGAGTCGGGGTTCTTGGCCGTCCTCGTGTTCGGGTGGAACCGGGTCGGCCCGCGCATGCACTTCTTCGCCACGTGCATGGTCTTCCTCGGGTCGATCTTCTCCTCGGTCTGGATCACCGTCGCGAACTCGTGGCAGCAGACGCCGGCCGGCCACGAGATCGTGCCGGTCCTGCGGGACGGCGTCCCGTGGATCGTCGACGGCGTGCCGATGATGCGCGCCGAGATCACCGACTTCTGGGCGATGCTGCTGAACCCGTCGTCGATCCACCGGCTGGTGCACGTCTGGATCGGCTGCTTCATCGTCGGCGGCTTCTTCGTCACGAGCATCGCGGCGTGGTACCTGCTGAAGGGGCGGCACGTCGAGTTCGCGCGCCGGTCGTTCCTCGGCGGGCTGGGACTGGCGACCCTGGCGGCGCTCGCGGCGCCGATCTCCGGCCACCTCCAGGCGAAGAACGTCTACGCCACCCAGCCGGCGAAGCTCGCCGCGATGGAGGGGCACTACGAGACCGGACGCGGCGACCTGACGCTCTTCGGGATCCCCGACGACGAGGCGCAGACGATGCGGGCGGCGGTCCAGGTCCCCGGCGGCCTGGGGCTGCTCCTGTTCGAGGACCCGGACGCGGAGGTGATCGGCCTCGATCGGTTCCGGCCCGAGGACCGCCCGGCGGTGGCCGTGCCGTTCCTGACGTACCGATTGATGGTCGGGCTCGGGACGGCGTTCGTCGGCCTGACGCTGCTCGCGTGGTGGTTCCACTGGCGCGGGACGCTGTTCGAGAAGCGGTGGCTCCTCTGGATCTTCGTCTTCGCGATCGGCGGGGCGGTCGTCGCCAACGAGGCGGGTTGGGTCGCGGCGGAGACCGGTCGCCAGCCGTGGATCGTGACGCCCCCGCTCGATCTCGCGCCGGACGCGGACGGGTTCGCCCGGTACGACGAGTCGAAGGGGCTCCGCACGACCGACGCCGTCAGCCGCGCCATCGAGGCGGACCAGGTGGTCGGATCGATGGTCATGTTCGGCCTGATCTACGTGCTGCTGGGGGCGGTCTGGATCCGGGTGCTCCACGAGAAGATCATGAAGGGGCCGGACGCATGAGGGGGACCGGATGACGCCCGAGCTCCTCCCGACGATCTGGTTCGCCCTCCTCGGCGTCCTCCTGACGGGGTACGCGATCCTCGACGGGTTCGACCTCGGGGTCGGCACGATGCACCTCGTCCTCGCCCGGACCGACGAGGAGCGGCGGACGAGCCTGAACTCGATCGGGCCGCTCTGGGACGGCAACGAGGTCTGGCTGGTGACGTTCGGCGGGGCGCTCTTCGCGGCGTTCCCGATCGCGTACGCGGCGACGTTCTCGGGGTTCTACTCCGCGTTCATGCTGGTCCTGTTCGCGCTGATCTTCCGTGCGGTCTCGATCGAGTTCCGGGGGAAGATGAAGTCGTCCGCCTGGAAGACGGCGTGGGACGTGGCGTTCTCGGGCGCCTCGGCGCTGGCGGCGTTCCTGTTCGGCGTGGCGGTCGGGAACGTCTTCCGCGGGGTGCCGATCGACGATGCGGGGGAGGTGCGGAGCTCGCTCCTCGAACAGCTCTCCCCGTTCCCGCTCCTCGTCGGCCTCCTGACCCTGTCGCTGTTCGCGATGCACGGGACGATCTTCCTCCACCTGAAGACCGAGGGGGAGCTGCGGCGCCGGGCGGGCGCGTGGATGGGGCGGACGTTCGCGCTCTTCGCGCTCCTGTTCCTCCTGACGACGGTCGCGACGGCGCGGACGGTGCCGCACGCGTTCGACAACCTCGAGCGGTACCCGATCCTCTGGGCGGTGCCGGCCCTGAACCTCCTCGCGGTGCTGAACATCCCGCGCGCGATCCATCTCCGTCGTCCCGGCTACGCGTTCGTCAGCTCGTCGTGCGTGATCGCGGCGCTCGTCTTCCTGCTCGGCACGACCCTCTTCCCGTTCCTGCTCCGGTCGTCGCCGCACCCCGAGCAGAGCCTGACGATCGCGAACGCCGCCTCGAGCGACACGACGCTCCGGATCATGCTGGTGATCGCGGGCGTCGGCATGCCGGCCGTCCTCGCCTACTCGGCGGTCGTCTACTGGACGTTCCGGGGGAAGGTCCGACTGGACGAGCACAGCTACTGAGGAGCGGGCCGTCCTCGCGTCGAAGCCCGCCTATTCGATCCGGAAGCTCCGCTCGTGGAAGGCGTCGTCGTCGAACGGGACGTCGTGCCGCGTGGTGACGGCGGAGCGGATCGTCCCGCCGAGCGGGTGGGGGTTCTCGTTCTCCGAGAGGCGCAGGACGCGCACGGTCAACGTTCCGCTCCCCTTCTTCGGGGTGTCGAGCACCCGGAGGCGGAACTGCGTCAGGTTGTTCGGGTTGACCGGCGCGACGTCGAAGCCGAGCGGCAGGGGCGCCTTCCCGTCCCGGTGCCACTCGACGACGACGTTCGGGAAGAGCGGCGAGCCGTTGCACGGGTGGACGTTCACGCCGAGGTTCTTCAGGAAGAGGCCGCCGAGCTTCTTCATCCACTTCTTCTCGACGCCGACCGACCGCGGCTCGACCGGCTCGCTGAACGTCAGGACGAAGTCGGTCTTCCGCTTCACGACCGGGAGGCCGCCGGAGAGCACCGGCGGATCGACCGGCTTCGTCGGCTCGATCGAGCTGAGCCAGAGCGGCGGGACGTTGGCCGAGCCGGCGCGCTTCACCTCGAACGCGGCGTTCACCGTCACGCCCGCGATCTCGTGCAGCCGGATGCGGATGGAGTCGACGGCGGAGAACGTGTCGTCCCCGGGCGCGGGCCCGAACGCGGACGGGGTCGAGAGGTCGCCGTCGCCGGTGTCCGCGACGTACGTCAGCACGTTCTTCCGCGTGAGGAGGTTCTTCCCGTTCGGGAGCGGCACGAGCGGGAACGACGGGTGCGCCACCACCGACGTCCCGTCGACGGTCTTCCCCCCGATCACGACGATCCCCGGCAGGTGCGTCCCGTTCTGATCGGTCACCTCGACGTTCGTGGTCAGGAACGAGTGCGCGGCGAGCGAGGGGTCGCCCTTGGCGATCGACTTCTTCGTCTTCTTCCCGGTGATCTTGAACGGGAACTCGATCGCGAGGAACTGGTTCTGGGAGAAGGAGTCGGGCGGGAAGGCGAACGGCGTCGCGGTGACGCCCATCCGGCCGAGGCCCGGCACGAACACCCAGGCTCCGCAGGGGTCGACGTCGTCGTCCTCCCCCGGAACGACCGTGGCGGCGAAGTTCGGGGCGCCCGACACGAGGACCCCGATGCGCGGGTCGTTCTTCCCCCCGAGCGGCAGGTCCGCGAACCCCTTGTCGCCGGCCGCGCCGGTCGGCGGAGAGGCGGCGGCGAGCGTCAGGGCGAGGAAGGAGGAGAGGACGGTCCGCGTCGTCGGCAGGGCCATGGTCGGCGCTCCGGTCGGGGGGGCGATCGGGGGATCGCCCCGGCCCCGAGCAACTCGCGGGCCGCCACGGGCGGAAGGTCTCAGTCGATCGCGGAGCGGCGTTCGGGCGCCGGTCGGGCGAGGTCGACGACCTCGATCTCCACGATCCCGTGCGGCGTCCGAGAGGAGTTCTTCGGCCCGGTGCAGACGATCCGGGCCGGGGCGAAACGGTCCGGGAGCGGCCCTCCGTCCTCCTCCGCGAAGGCGAGGAAGATCGTCGGTTCCTGCCCGTACGGCACGATCTCCTCGTACGAGTACGTGACGGTGTAACCGTCGCGTGCTCTCGCCACGACCGCGAACGCGAGCTCGTGGTTCTTCCGGTCCCCGTCGATCGCGGGCTCGCTCGCCGCCAGGAGGTCGGCGACGGCGACGGCGCGGAGCGAGTGGTGGTCGCCGCGCTTGGTGACGTGCTGGACGGGCCGGACGCGATCGCCGAACCGGGCGTCGATCGACTCCGGGTTCCAGGCGGTCGGGTGGGCGACGTCGCCGACGACCCGGACCGGCCCCTCGGCCGCCGGGTCGGGAGGGGCGCTGCGGCAGCCGGCGAATGCCGCGAGCAAGGCGGCGACGAGCGGAAGGGTGCGGCGGGTCGGGAGAGCGGACATCGATCGGATCCTCCGTGACGATCGTATCGTGGCGAGGCCGTCGATCCTGTCGCCGGGCGGACCACGGCGAGGGATCGTCACTGGCGTGCGGGGAAGACCGCCGCGTGGCGCGCGGCGAGGGCCCGCTTCCATCG
>JBICIB010000652.1:0-10210 GCA_043101415.1 Planctomycetota bacterium JB042
CTCGTGTCGACGTCCCCGCGGTCGTAGTGGTGGCGGTACTTCAGCGAGTCGCGGTTCGGGTACCCCTCGAAGTCGCCGTAGCCGGGGATCGAGAGCGGCTCGAACCGGCTGAACAGCTTGTGGTACGGGATGTACTTGAACCGGCCGTTGTGCTTGAACTTCACGCCGCCCTGTCCGGCGAGCACGACGTTGCGCGGGTTCCAGGTGAACTTGTAGCGCCACGGGTTGTCGTCGCACTCCGGCGCGACCAGCCCGCCGGTGAACGTCTCGAACGCGGTGATCTCCTTCCCCTCGGCGCGGAGCGCGTCGAGCCGCTCCATCGCCGACATGTGGTCGATCCCCGGGTCGACGCCCATCTCGTTCAACATCGTGATGCCGTGCCGCTCGGCGACCTGGGCCAGGTCCTTGATCTCGGCCGACACGTACGACGCGCTGACGAAGTGCTTCCGATGCTCGATGCACGCCCGCGCGACGTCCGGATGCATCGACGCGGGGAGCATCGACACCACGACGTCCGCGGCGGCGATCAGCCGGTCCCGCGGGCCGTCGTCCTCGACGTCGAGCTCCGCGGTCTCTCCGCGCTCGTGCCCGGCCACGCGGCTCCGGGCCAGCTCCTCGTCGAGATCCGCCACCACGACCCGCCAGTCGTGCGTCGCCGCCTCGTGGAGGAGGTACTCGATCAGGACGCCGGTCGACTTGCCGGCCCCGAGGACCAGGATCCGCTTCATGCTCGCTCGCTCTCTCTCCCGCCCCGGGTGGGCCGCGCGGCGGCGGGCGGGGGGCCGAGCGTATCGGCGGCGCACCGCCCGCGAAACCTCCGGCGTCGAACTCGACGCGGGAGGCCGGCCGGCTCCGGGAGGGCGTGATTCCCGCCCGCCGCCCGCGACCGCGGTCGGCGCTACGACGCTTCGTGCTCCCGCAGGACCTCCTCGATCCGGTCGAGCGCCCAGTCGAGTTCGTCGCGCGTGATCACCAGCGGCGGCGCGAGTCGGATCGTGTGGTCGTGGGTCTCCTTGCAGAGGAGGCCCCGCTCCCGCAACGCCTCGGAGAACCGGCGCGCGCCGCCGGCGTTCTCGTCCAGCTCGACGCCGGCCCAGAGCCCCGCGACCCGGACCTCCTTCACGAGGGGGGAGTCGATCGCCTTCAACCGCTCCTCGAGGTGCGCGCCGAGCTCGCGCGACCGCTCGGCCAGCCCCTCGTCGACGATCACGTCGAGCGCCGCTTCGGCGACCGCGCACGCCAGCGGGTTTCCGCCGTACGTCGAGCCGTGGCTCCCGGGGTCGAACACCTTCATCACCGCGTCGTCGGCCAGGAACGCCGAGACCGGGTAGAGGCCGCCGGAGAGCGCCTTCCCGATGGTGACGCCGTCGGCGCGGATCCCGGCCGCGGAGTGTGCCAGGAGGGTGCCGGTCCGACCGAGTCCGGACTGGATCTCGTCGCAGATCAGGAGCGTCTTCGTCTCGTCGCAGAGCGCGCGGAGCCCCGGCAGGAACCCGGGCGGCGGGATCACCACGCCCCCCTCGCCCTGGATCGGTTCGACCAGGATCGCGGCGGTCCGCTCGTTCACGAGCGCGCGCGTCGCCTCGACGTCGCCGTACGGCGCGACGACGAACCCCGGCGTGTACGGCCCGTAGCCGCGCCGCGCCCCGTCGTCGGTGCTGAAGCTGACGATGGTGGTGGTCCGGCCGTGGAAGTTCCCGTCGAACACCACGATCTCGGCCCGATCCGCCGGGATCCCCTTCACCGCGTATCCCCAGCGCCGGCTCGCCTTGATCGCGGTCTCGACCGCCTCGGCCCCGGTGTTCATCATCAGGACCCGCTCGTACCCGAGCAACCCGGCGAGCTTCCGGCAGAACGGCCCGAACCGGTCGTTCCGGAACGCGCGCGAGGTGAGCGCCAGCCGCGAGGCCTGCTCCCGCAGCGCCTCGACGATCCGCGGGTGGCCGTGCCCCTGGTTCACCGCGGAGTACGCGGCGAGGAAGTCCATGTACTTCCTCCCCTCGACGTCCCGCACCCAGACCCCCTCGCCGCTCTCGAGCACGACGTCCAGGGGGTGGTAGTTGTGCGCCGCGAAGCGCTCCTCGAGCGCGATCGACTCGTCGGCTCGTGCCTCGACCATGGTCGCTTCGTCCTCTCGTGATTCCTCGGGTGGTCCGTCGGTTGGCCCGGCGGGCCGTCCGGTCTCGGACCGGTCGAGTCTATCAGACCTCCCTGCGTTGGCTTTGTGATGGCGTAAGCGACTAACCGACAGTCAATTACGCCTGCCAAGACGTCGTTCATCGAAGAAAAGCGGGCGGACGGTGGCGGACCGGCCGGCGAGGTTCCGTCGGGACGGGCAGGCCGGGAACGACCCCGGCGCGCAACCGAAAACCTCCGACCGAAAGGCCCGACCGATGACCCGCTCGAACGCCCTCCTCGCCCTCTCGACCGCCGCCCTCCTGACCTCCTCCGCCGCCGCCGCCGATCGCCTCGTCCCGAGCCAGTATCCGACGATCCAAGCCGCCGTCGACGCGGCCCTGCCCGGAGACAAGGTGAGGATCGCGGACGGGGTGTACGACGAGGGGGTGATGGTGGTCGGCAAGCACGACCTCGCGATCAAGGGGGACGACGACGTCTTCGTCCGGATGATCTGGGTCGACGGTTCGACGCAGGTCTCTGTGAAGGAGATCACGTACTTCGAGGCGAACGACTACCAGCTCATCGTCACCGGCTCGAACGGGGTCGACGTCCGGTTCAGCACCTTCCAGAACGGCCCGGCCGGCGTCGGCGCCTTCTACAGCCAGGACGTGAACGTCCGCGACTCCGACTTCATGGCGCTGTCGAACGGGGTCTACTTCGAGGGGTGCCAGCAGAGCCGGATCGCGGCGATGTTCGTCGGGACCGAGGTGGCGGCGATCGTGACCGGCGGCTCGGGCAACGTCATCGAGGACTGCCCGTTCAAGGACGCCGGAGCGGTGTTCGTCGAGTCGGCGCCGTTCACGACGATCCGGTCGAACTCGTTCAAGCAGACGCGCCTCCACGTCGACGCCTCCAGCGGCGTCCTCGTCGAGGGGAACAACTTCAAGAAGGCGCCGCACGACGCGATCTACCTGAACGGCGTGTTCGACGCGACGATCCAGGGGAACAAGGTGAAGAAGTCGGCGGTGAACGGCCTCCGGATCGACGCGGGCGGCGGCAACCTGGTGTTCGCGAACAAGATCGCGAAGGCGGGCGTGTCCGGGATCCAGCTCTTCTCGGCCGGGAACTCGCTCCAGCAGAACAAGGTGAAGAAGAGCGCGCAGCTCGACCTGGTCGACCACACCGGCGGGCAGAACTTCTACGCCTTCAACAAGATCAAGACCTCGAACCTCTGAGCCGAACCCTCGACGGGGATCGAACGGAGGGGCGGCGCCGGCGGGCGCCGCCCCTCTCGTCGTCTCGGCGTATGGCGCTCATCCGTCCCCGGGCGGAGGGTACGCGAGAGGCCCGCCGGTCGACCAGTACGACCGGCGCCAGAACGGCCCCTCGTCGAAGTCGCCGTGCTTCTGCGGCACCAGGTCGTCTCGCGCGTCGAACGCCTTCACGGCGACGCGATCCCTCACGTCCCGGAAGACGTGCAGCGCCTGCGTCACGTTGATCCACTTCCCGACGCGCCGGTCGAGATGCGTCGGAGGGCGCGTGTACCAGTGGTCGATCCACTCGAGGAGCGAGCCGCGCGGCGGGATGTCGACCAGGGCCGGGTGGTACTCGTCCGCCTCCGCCGACGGGTGCAGCGTGAGCAGGTGGAACCGGGACTCGGGACGGCGCCGGAGGTACGGGACGATCGCCTCCGCCGTCTCCCGGATCGACGCCGCGGCGCCGAGGTAGACGATGTCGGTGATCGGGAGGCGTCGGTCCGCGTCCTCGGCGAGCTCCCGCTTCAGGAGGTCGTTCATCACGACCGTGCCGATCGAATGGCCGACCAGGACCACCTCGTAGTCGACCGCGGGCTTCGCGGCGAGGACGTGCGCGCGGAGGTGCTCGACGAGCGTCGCGACCGCACCGCGCGGCCCGCCGTGCAGAGAGCGGTGGAGCGCCGCGTCGTCGAAGCCGAGCTTCCGCTGGTCGAACTCCGACGACCGGTGCCCGAGGTTGTGGGCGCGGCGGAGCTGCATGTCCCAGGACCACCGGCCCATGCCGTCGAGCAGCAGCGCCGTCGACACGAACGTCAGGGGAACGTCGCCCAGTACGACACGGTGCGGCCGAACTGCGTGCCGAACCCGCGCTCGTAGTCGCCGAGCGCGAGGTCGTAGTCGCCGTGCGCGAGGGCGTGGTCCGCGAGCGCCCGACTGTTCCTCCACGACGGGAGCCAGGACGACCCGGTCACGACCTTCTGCGCGTGGCTCGCGTCGTGCGCCCCCTGGTACAGCCAGGTGCGCGGGAGGTGGAGGAGCCCCTCGGCCAGGTCCGTCGCGAGCACCAGGGGAGAGGTGATCGGGCCGAACCACGGCGCCTCGCGCGCCTGGCGCACGAGGAGGAGGTGGTCGAAGTAGCTGTCGACCCCGCCGGACGGCCAGGTGAAGAAGAGGGGGTACGCCCAGTCGCCCGGGTCGGATTCGCCCAGCACGCGCCGGGCGTTGGCGACGGCCCGCTCCACCGCGCCCGCGTGCGTGTTCAGCCCGCCGTGCACGAACAGGAGGAGGCGCCGCGGCTTCCCCGGACGCCGCCGGTCGCACGCGGCGTCCGCCTCCGCCAGCAGCCGGTCGACGTAGTCGCAGAACGACGCCGCCCCCCCGCCGCACGACAGGCCTTCCCGCGTGATCGGATCGATCGGCGCGCCGTCGGCGTCCGCGGAGACGACGTGTCGACGCGCCTCCTCGGGCTCGAATTCGATCGACCCGCATCCGGCCGCGGCGAACGCGACCACGAGACTCGACAGCCGCGCGAGCGCGCGTCCCTTGGACTCCATGGCTCCTCCCTTCCGACGTGCGGCATCCCGGACCCCCGGAGGGGACGTCCCGCCCCCCCGAACACGACGACCGCGCGGCCCGCCCGCCGGTTTTCTCGAGAAACTGCATGACGCTCCGCGCGCCTCGCCGACCGAGACGGGTTCGTTCGCTCCGGCGGAGATCCGACCCATGCGTCCGCTCGTCCCGACAGCCCTCCTCGCGTCCCTCGTCCTCGGCTCCGCGCCGCTCCGCGCCGCGACCCTCCTGGTCCCGTCGCAGTACCCGACCGTCCAGGCCGCCATCGACGCGGCCGCGAACGGCGACACCGTCCTGGTGGCGGCGGGGACGTACCTCGGCCCCGGCAACCGCGACCTCGATCCGCAGGGGAAGGCGATCACGATCCGAGGCGCCCAGGGCTCGGCCTCGACGATCCTCGACGTGTCCGGAACCGCGTCGCAGCCGCACCGGGGGTTCGTGCTGACGTCCGGCGGCGCCTTCCTCGTGATCGACGGCTTCACCGTGCGGAACGGCCGCCACACGGACGGCGGCGGGATCCTAATCCAGGGGGCGGTGACGGCGAAGTTCCGGGACCTCGTGGTCGAGCAGTGCGTGGCGGACGGAGTCGGTGGGGGGATGGCCGTCGCCGGCGGCGCGGGACCGACCTTCGAGCAGTGCGTGTTCCGGTTCAACCAGGCGATCGAGGGAGGGGGCGTCCGCGTCGGCGAGCATTGCGTCGTGTCGATGACCGGGTGCGAGATCACCGACAACGGGGCGACCGTGCGCGGCGGCGGTCTGTACGTCGACGCGTACTTCTCTCCGCCGGGGGCGACCTTGGTGAGCCTCCTCGGCTGCGACATCGATCGGAACGTCGGCGCGGACCTCGGCGCGGGGGTGGTCTGGCACGGTCCGGTCTCGGCCACCATGACCGGCTGCCGGCTGCGGGACAACGTCACGTCCGGCGGGGCGCCGCGATGGGGCGGCGGACTGGTCGCGCAGTTCGCGGCCGACGTGACGCTCGATGACTGCGAGGTCTCCGGGAACACCGCCGCACGGGGAGGAGGCGTGTTCCTGCAGCAGGACGCCGTGGTGCGCCTCGTCGACTGCGACGTCCTCTCGAATCACGCGACCGACACGGGCGGCGGCGTCGACATGAACGGCCAGGGGACGCCGCTCGCGACGACCCTCGAGATGGACGACTGCCTGCTCGAGGGGAACACGGCGGCGAGCTTCGGAGCCGGGTTGAACGTGTCGCTGCCGGTCGTCGCGAACGTGCGGACCACGACGTTCCGGGCGAACGTCGTCGGTCCGGCGTTCCCGTCGTGGGGCGGGGCCGTCACGACCGGTTTCTCGTGCGACGTCACGCTCGAGGACTGCGTCCTGGAGCAGAACCAGGCGGACGTCGGGGCCGGCCTGTTCGTGCAGCAGGACGCGCAGGTCGAGGTGCGTCGCTGCACGTTCCAGGGCAACGCCGCCGCCTCCCGCGGTGGAGGCATCCACATGAACGGACAGGGCACCCCGTTCGTCACGAACCTCGAGGTCGTCGACTCCCTGCTGTTCGACAACAAGGCCGAGGACCAGGGCGGCGGCTTCTCGGCGGCGGGGCCGGTGACCGCCCGACTCGAGCGGACCTGTCTGCGGTCGAACCGGACCGGCGCCGGCGCGCCGCAGTTCGGCGGGGGGATGGCGGTCGACGCGGCCGACGTCGAGGTCGTCGATTGCGATCTCCGCGACAACCTCGCGTCCGGGGGCGGAGGCGCGGTCCTCCGGGCCGGCGCGACCGTCGCGATCGTCGATTCGGCCGTCGCTTCGAACACTTCGTTCGGGGACGGCGCGGGGCTCCTCGTCGACTCGGGCGCCGCGGTGACCGTCGTGCGCTCCTCGATCGCGGGGAACGTCGCGGGGGGCGCCGGGGGCGGGGTCCTCGCGGGGTTTGGACAGCTCACGATGACGAACGTCCGCCTCGTCGGGAACGCCGGGCCGATCGGCGGCGGACTGCGCGCGGTCGGGGGGAGCGCCGTCTCGCTCGTGAACGTCACGGTCGCCGGGAACTCCGGCACGTTCGCCGGCGGGATCAGCGAGGGGGGCGCCACGGTGGCGATGGCCGGCTGCGTCGTCTTCGGGAACGCTCCGGCGACGCTGCAGCAGACCGGCGGCGTGACCGCCACCCACTCGGATCTCGAGAGCGGGCTCGCCGGCGTCGGCAACCTCTCGATCGACCCGGTCTTCGTGGACCCGGGCGGCGGGGACTACCGCCTGTCCGGAGGCTCGCCGTGCATCGATGCGGCCGACAACGGCGCCGCGCCCGGCCCGTTCGACGTCGAGCGAGCGCCGCGCTTCTTCGACGATCCGGGCGTCCCCGACACCGGGGTCGGGCCGGCCCCGATCGCGGACATGGGCGCCCACGAGACGTACGCCGCGGGCCCGTTCCACGCGTACGGCGAGGGGTGCGCCGGCACGGGCGCGTCCCCCCCGCGGCTGACGATCTTCGGCGACCCGACTCCGGGCGGGACGATCACCTTGCGGGTCGACAAGGCGCGCGGCGGGTCGAGCGCGTTCCTGCTGCTCGGCCTCGGGGCGGGGTCGACGCCGATCGGCGCCGGCTGCACGCTCCACCTCTTCCCGGTGCTTCCGACGGCGGTCGGGCCGCTGCCGCTCCCCGGCACGCCGGACGCCGGATTCGGAGCGCTCGAACTGCCGGTCCCCCTCCCGCCGACGGCGTCGTCGGCGTCGGTGACGGTGCAGGCGTTCGTCGGCGATCCGGGGTCAGCGCTCGGCTTCACCGTCTCGAACGGTTTCCGCCTCGGGATCCTCTGACCGGGCGCTGCGGAGGAACTCGAGCAGCTCCTCCCCGGTCTCCGGCAGCGGCCGCCCCCGGAGGTCGGGGCGGTCGACGAGCAGCGTCGCGAATTCGAGCCACGGTTCGACCGTCGACCGGAGCTCGCTCGACGCCGGCGGAGCCTCGATGCGCGCGAGCGCGCTCGCGAAGGCGGCGCACGCCTCCGCGGGGGCTTCCTCCCGGAGATGCGCCCTCCCGATCCGGATCCACGCCCGGATCGCGACCGCCCGCGTCAACGGGTGGGCGGAGTCCTCGTCGATGCACTCGGCGAGGACGCGTCGCGCGCCGGCCGGGTCGCCGCTCCGCTCCAGGTGATCGCCGAGGGCGAGCCGCGTCCGGATGGCGTCCGAGCTGCGCCGCCCGAGGAGCTCCTCCTGGCGGTGGAGCGTCGCGAGCAACGCGTCCCCGGCCCGGTCGAGCTCGCCGGCGCGGGAGAGCGCCTCGCCGAGCTGGAAGGAGAGCCGCAACGTCAGCGCGAGGTCCGGCCCGAACCGTGCCTCGTGGAGGTTCCGGGCCGCTTCGAGGTGCGGGACGGCTTCGTCGGCGCGCTCACGTCGGACGAGGGCCTCGGCGATCTCGCGGTGGACGGAGATCCGCGTCCGATCGTCGAGGGAGCCGAGGTCGCGCGCGAGCGCCGCCGCCGCGTCGAGCTCCGTGTCGGCCTCCCGGTCGCGGCGGAGCATCGAGAGGAGGGCGGACCGTCGGCAGCGGACGGTGACGCGTCGATCGAGCGGCGCCGCCTCGGCGCCGACCCGCGCCCAGGAGTCGACCAGCCGCTCGAGCGCCGCCTCGCGCCGCCCGCGCAGCGTCTCGCACGTCGCCGCGTCGAGCAGCGCCTCGGCCAGACGATCGGCCGGCCGCGGACCGTCGGGAACGCACGCCTCGACCGCGGCCGAGAGCTGGGCGAGCGCCTCGTCGAGCCGACCTCGGTCGCGGAGGAGCGCGGCGATCTCGATGCGGCTCTGCAGCGTCTTCTCGTGCCGGTCGCCGAGCCGCGCCCGCCGGATCGCGAGCGCCTCCGCGTGGAGCGACTCCGCCCCCTCGAACCGCTCCATGCCGTGGAGGAGGACCGCGAGGTTCCGCTGCGCGTCCGCGAGGGCTCCCCGGTCGTCGTCCCGCCGCCGGAGATCGACCGCGCGCTCGAGGTGCGGGAGCGCCTCGGAGAACGATCCCATCGCGTTGTACGCCCGGCCGAGGATCGTCCGGACCTCCGCCTCCGCCCGGGCGCTGTCGGAGAACATCGACGCGACGCGCGGGGAGGCCCGGTCGAGCAGCTCCCGCACGGTCAGCCCCGGCCGGTCGGCGAGGTCGGGGTTGGCGCCGGAGAGGAGATGCTCCTGGAATCGGCTGACCGCGCGGGCGACCGCCGCCTCCTCCCGCGCCGCCCGCTCGGCGGCGCGCGCGCGCAGGAGACCGACGCTCGACGCGACGGCGCCGACGGTGACCGCGAGCGTCGAGACGGCCGCGGCGGCGAACAGCCCCTTCCGCCGCCGCGCGAGGCGGGCCAGCGCGACCAGCGGGGTCAGCTCGCGCGCTTCGACGGGGCGGTCCTCGGCGAAGCGACGGAGGTCGTCCGCGAGCGCGCGCGCGCTCGCGTACCGCCGGTCCGGGGACTTCTCGAGCGCCTTCGTCAGGATCGCCTCGAGGTCGCGGGGGAACGCCGGGTCGACGCGTCGCGGCCGCGTGGGTTCTGCCTCCGCGATCGCCCGGGCGGCGGCGAGCGCGGAGCCGCGCGGGACGGGGTACGGGAGCCGGCCGAGCAACACCTCGTACATCAGGACGCCGAGCGAGTAGACGTCGGAGCGGACGTCGACCTCGTCGGGCGCGGAGACCTGCTCCGGGCTCATGTACTCCGGCGTCCCCGGCGTCGACGAGCCGAGGGTCGGGAGGGACCGTTCGTCCTCGCGGTGGGCGAGCCGCGCCAGTCCGAAATCGAGGATGCGGACCCGCTCGTCGGCGTCGACCAGCACGTTCGCCGGCTTCAGGTCGCGGTGGATGACGCCGCGGTCGTGCGCGTACACCACGGCGTCGCACAGGTCGATCAGCAGCCGCACCCGCTCCGGCGTCGACCACCCGGCGGCGTCGCACGCCTCGTCGATCGGCCGCCCGTCGACAAGCTCCATCACCACGAAGCCGGTCTCGCCGTCGAGCCGGGCGTCGTGCAGGGTCGCGATTCCGGGGTGGCGGAGGCGCGCGAGGGCGGTCGCCTCCCGGCGGAGGAGCAGCGCCCGCGTCTCGGGCGGGTCGTCGGACGGCCGGAGCACCTTGATCGCCACGCGACGTCGGGTCGCCTCGTGGGTCGCCTCGTGAACGACGCCCATGCCTCCCCGCCCGAGCGGCCCGATCACCCGGTAGCCGCCGAGGCGCGTCCCCGGCGCGAGCGTCGGCGCGACGGGCCGGCTCGCCGACTCGAGCGGGCCGAGAGGATCGCCGCCCTCCGCCGGGCCGAGCAGCTCGTCGAACGCCG
>JBICIB010000653.1:0-10326 GCA_043101415.1 Planctomycetota bacterium JB042
CGTCGCCGCCACGGAGGGGAGCTTCACGTCCATCGACACCGTCGCCACCGAACCGATCACCTCGGCGAGCGCGTCCGGCTCGGTCCCCGCGGTCTCCAACAGGACCGGCGGCGCCCCGCCGTCCACCAGCCGCCGGAGGAGGTCGGCCAGGAACGCCGGCTGCTCGAGCGGCTCGCCCCCGGTCACCGCGAGGCGGTGGAACGGCCCGTCCGATCGCGCGACGTCGAGGACCAGCGACGCGGCGCGCGCGGCGTCGATCGGGTTGTCGTGCGTCGCCTCGCCGCCGGCCGAGCGGACGACGAACCGCGCCGGCCGCCGGAGCGCGGAGGGCGTGTCGCAGAACCGGCAACCGACGTCGCACCCGGCGAGCCGGACGAAGAGGTGCCGGCGGCCGACGTGGATCCCCTCCCCCTGCCAGGTCGGGAAGACCTCGGCGAGCGCCCCGAGGACCCCCGCGTCGCGTTCGATGAGCGTCGCCACGGTCCGCCTCAGCGCTCGTCGGCGGCGTGCCGCAGGAGCGCGAGCCCTCGCTCCAGCACGTCGTCGGGGGCGGCGAACGAGAGCCGGAAGTGCGTGTCCCGGGCGGAGAACGCCTTCCCCGGCACGACCAGGACCTTGTCGTCGAGCGCCCGCTCCGAGAACCGCTCGCCGGTCAGGCCGTCGGGGAGCCGCGGGAAGGCGTAGAACGAGCCGTCCGGACGGACGAGATCGAACACGCCGTCCAGCGCGTCGACCACGAGGTCGCGCTTCTTCGCGTACGCCTTCACCTGTTCGGTGCTGTCGTGCTCGAGCGCGTACAGCGCCGCCTTCTGGGCCACCGTGTTGGCGCAGACGAACGTGAACTGCTGGAACGTCTTCATCGCGTCGAGGATCTCGCGCGGCCCGACCGCGAACCCGATGCGCCACCCCGGCATCCCGAGCGACTTCGAGAACCCCGAGAGGACGACCGTCCGCTCGTAGTGCTCGCAGACCGAGTGGTACGGCACGCCGTAGACGAACGCGTCGTAGATCTCGTCCGACAGCACGGTCAGGTCGTGGTCGGCGGCGAACGACGCGACGACCCGCAGCTCGTCGTCGCCCAGCACGCGGCCGGTCGGGTTCGACGGCGAGTTCAGCAGGACGACCTTCGTCCGGTCGGTGACCGCCGCCTCGAGCGCCTCCCGCCGGATCGTGCAGTCGGGGTAGGTGTCGTACGCCACCGCCCGCGCGCCGATCATGTCCGCCAGCACGCGGTACATCACGAAGTGCGGGTCGGGGACGAGGATCTCGTCCCCCGGGTCGAGGAGGACGAGGTACGACAGCAGGAGGCCGCCGGAGACGCCGGCCGTGATCAGGCTCGCGCCGGGGTCGAACCCGTACCGGTCGCGCGTCCGCTCGCGCACCCGCTCGTTCAGCTCGGGGACGCCCTGCGTGACCGTGTACTTGTTGAACCCCTCGCGGATCGCCCGGATCGCGGCTTCCTTCACCTCCTCGGGGACGTCGAAGTCCGCCTGGCCGATCGAGAAGTCGATCGGATCGACCAGCGACGCGGCGCGCTCGAAGATCTTCCGGATGCCGCTGGGCCGGACCTTCCTGGTGCGGTCCGCCAGCATGATGGTCTCGGAGTCGTCGCGGGGAGGGACCCCGCGCCTCAGGACTCCGACCCCGCCTTCGCCGACTCGGCCTCCGCCTTCTTGTCGGCGCCCTTCTTCTTCTTGATGACCTTGAAGCGGGTCCGGACCTTCGGGAGGTTGAAGACGGAGTCCGACTCCTCGCGACGACCGTCCTTCTCCAGGATCGTCAGCCGCTCGATGCGACGGAAGACGTTGCGCGAGCGCGACAGGGTGTTCTTCAGCTTCAGACTGCGATGGATCGACATGGCCTACTCCGTCTCCTGGCGGTTCGTCGCCCGCCGCGCGTTCGCCGGGTCGTCGGGGTGCATCTTCACGTACGCCGACGAGAACGGTCGCTCGTTGTTTCCGTGGGGCCAATCCGAGATCCGTCGGATCGTCCCCGCCAGCTCGGCGAGGCGCGGGTCGTCCTTCGACCGGAACGCCCCCGCCATCACCTCGACCTTCCCCCCGCGCAACCACGAGGTGAGGTCCGTCACTCCGTACCGTTCGCGCAGCGTGCCGCGCAGCTCCTTGAACTGCTCGTGCCACGCCGCCTCCGGATAGGTCACGATCAGGACGCCGTACGGCCGCCGCGCCCCCGAGGCGACCTCCGCCGCCTCCTCGACGGAGGTCCCGGCGGCGATCTCCTCGCCTTTCGCGAGCGCGGCCTCGTCCCGGCCGCCCCGCTCGGACGCGGCGCCCCGTCCGTACCCGAAGAGGTACGCGGCGCCCATCAACACGACCCACGCGAAGAGGAGGATCAGTCCCCCGTTGAGGGTCAGCACGAGCTGGAACTCCTCGGACGGGGGCCGCTCCGCCTGCATCGGCGGCTCGGGCGCCGTCGGCTCGACGTCGGTCTCCGGTGGTCGTTGTCCACCCTCTCCGAGCTTGCGTCCGGAGCTCCGGAAGATCTCGAGGGGATGCTTCTTGGGACCACGCATGGGACACCGCCGTTCGCCGGGGACGCCCGAATCGCACGATTCAACCGGCTTCGGCGCCCCGATTCAAGACCGCGCGCCGGGCCCGCGCCGCCCCCACCGCGAGCCGGAGCGCCTCCAGCATCGACCCGGGGTCCGCAACTCCCTTTCCCGCAATGTCGTACGCGGTCCCGTGATCCGGGGAGGTCCGCACGAAGGGTAGGCCCAGCGTCACGTTCACCCCGTGTCCGAACCCGAGGAGCTTCACCGGGACGAGCCCCTGGTCGTGGTACATCGCGAGGACGGCGTCGAACTCCCCGCGGCGCTGCCGGACGAAGAGGGTGTCGGCGGGGAACGGCCCCTCGGCCCGGACCCCGTCTCGCCGGGCCCGCGCGCTCGCGTCCCGCACCAGCCCCTCCTCCGTCCCGCACAGCCCCCCCACCCCCGCGTGCGGGTTCACGCCGCAGACGCCGATCCGCGGGGCGTCGACGGAGAAGTCGAGCCGGAGCCCCCGGTCGAGCAGGACGAGGTCTCGCGCGAGGTCCCGCTCGTCCAGCCGGTCGGCGACCTCGCGGAGCGGCACGTGCCGGGTCGCGAGCGCCACCTTCAGCCCGCCCCCGACGAACAGCATCACGCCGCGCGCGACGCCGGACCGCTCGATCAGCACCTCGGTCTGTCCGGGCCAGGGATGGCCGGCGAGACGGAGCGCCTCCTTCGAGAGCGGCGCGGTCACCACGCCGTCGACCTCGCCGGCGAGCGCGAGATCGATCGCCTGGACCAGCCCCGCGGCGGCGGCCTCGCCGGAGCGCGCGCTCGGCCCGCGCGGCCCCTCGGGCGGGGTCGTCTCTCCGATCGGGACGAGGTCGACGCCGGCGCGCTCCTCCTCCCCGAGGGCGGCGATCGCGGACTCGCGGATCTCGGGGCCGATGCCGGCCGGGTCGCCGGCGGTGACCGCGAGGCGGACCGGGAACGAGGCGGCGTTCAGCGGAGGATCTCCCGACGCCAGAGCGCCTCGAGATCGGCGAGCGGATAGCCGAACGTCCTCCGCATCGCTTCGTCGACCTCCAGGCCGCGTCCGAGCCCGAGCACGAACTCGCGGAGGGCGCCCAGCCCGTACCGATCGCGCAGGAACGCCAGGAACGACTGGGACGCCGCGTACTGCACGCGGACGCGCGCCGCGTCGGACTGCTCCGCGAACGAGGCCGGCATCTCGGCGAACGACGGGATGTCGGCCTTCTCGGCCGCGAGGCGGCGGATCGCGTCGTGGCTGGTGGCGCCCCCGTCCTCGAACCACTCCGCGATCCCCTCGTTCACCCAGGTCGGACAGTTCGGGGCGAGGTCGGCGATCACCCGGTGCGTGTACTCGTGACGCGCCGTCGCCGCCAGCTGCTTCCTCTGACGACCGAAGTCGCGCAGCGGCAGACGGATCTTCCCGTCGTACAGCCCGCCGACCCAGTCGTGCGCGCCGGTCGCGCGGCGGAACGCGTCGTCGTCGTAGAGGAGGACCATCGTCCGGTCGACCGGGTAGTGGCCGAGGTCCGCGCAGACCGTCGCGCGCGCGTCCTCGAGGAGCGCCAGGACCGCGTCGGCGACCGCGTGGTTGGCGCCGCTCCCGAGGAACTTCAGCGTGAAGTCGTTCGAGGAGCGGTCGACGTAGTCCGCCGACACCGCGAACTCGCGGCGGGCCCGCTCGAGCTGCCGCGCCGCCCAGTCGTCCGGCTCGAGCTCGATCCGCTTCTCGTACGCCTCGATCGACCGCTCGAGGTCGTCCTTCGCGTAGTAGAGGAAGCCGAGGAAGTCGTACACCTTCGGGAACTCGGGGTGGCGCCGCCGCGCCTCGAGGAGGACCCCCTCCGCCCGCCCGTGGTCGCGGGCCTTCAGCCACGCGTAGCCGAGGTGGACCCGGAAGAGCGCCTCGTCCGGGCGGAGCCGGATCGCCGCCTCGAAGTCGGACACCGCCTTCCACGTCCGGCCGTGGTTCAGGTGGTCGAGGCCGCGGTTGTTCCGGGCGACGGCGAGGTTCTTGACGATCACCTCGTCGTCGCTCGCCCGGTGGGCCTCCTCGAGGAGGGAGACCGCTCCGTCGAAGTCCCCCTCGTCGAGCCGCTGGAGGGCGCGCTCGTTCAGACCGGCGGCGTCGCTCCCCACGAGGAGCAGCAGGGCGGCGAGGAGGATGCTCATGAAGTCGTTCCGATCTCGGTCACGGCTCGCGGACGGTCTCCACGAACCGGGCATAGCGATACGGGACGCCGTGCCGCTCGTGGATCTCGACCACCCGCCGATGATACCGCTCGGCGAGCCGACTCATCTCATCGGCGAACGAGGGGTCGCAGAAGTAGACGCGGCACGAGAGGGGCCGGCCGTCCCGGAGGTGGCACGTCCCCCGACGGAACCACGGGCACGACCCCGGCGCGGAGTCCGGGACCTCCTCGCCGCCGTGGGTCCGGGCCCACGCCCGCTCGAGGTCGGTCGCGAACAGCTCGTGGCCGGCGGCCTCGAAGTCGCAGCAGAGTCCGCGAAGCTCGCAGCGGACGCCGTTCTCCCCCACCTCGTCCCGCAGCTCCTCGTAGAGCCGGCCGAGCTCCCGCAGCGCCTCGTCCGGCACCGCCGAGTCTCCCGGCGGCCGGGTCATCTGCGCCGCCGGCGGGTCGGGAAGCGCGGCGGAGGCGGGGCGCCCGATCCGTCGTCGTCCCCGTCGAGCGGTTCGAGGTCCGAGCCGTCCTCCGCGTCGAGCGACCGGTCGAGCAGCGACGAGTCGGCGCTCCCCTCGCCCCCGAAGTCGAGCGTCTTCTTCCCCCGGATCTGCTGCTCGATGTCGGAGACGAGCTCGTCGATCGAGCCGTACCGGAAGTCCCGGTCCTGCTCCATCATCTTGCGGATGAAGTAGTTCATGTGCGGCGAGATCCGACGGGACTGCAGCTCGGGCGACGAGAGCGCCTCGAGGATGCGGGCCGCGAGCTGCTCGTGCGACCCCTCGCCGGCGAAGGGGAGCTCGCCGACGATGATCTGGTAGAGCGTCGCGCCGAGGGAGTAGATGTCGGAGCGCGCGTCGAGGTTCCCGGTCCCCTGCGCCTGCTCGGGGGACATGTACGCCGCGGTCCCGAGCGTCGTGTCCTCTCCCCGACCCGCCTCGTCGAGCATCGTCGCGAAACCGAGGTCGATCAGCTTCACGACGTTCTCGTCGGTGAGCAGGATGTTGTCCGGCTTGATGTCGCGGTGGAGGATCCCCTTCGAGTGCATCGCGCGGAGCGCGCGCGCCGCCTGGAGGACGATGTAGAGCGCCAGGTCCTCCGTGAACTTCCGCCCGTCCCGGAGGAGCTCGAGGCACGACCGCCCCGGGATCCACTCCATGATGAAGACGAGCCGCCCCGTCCCGTCCTCCTCCTTCACGTGGCCGACCCGGTACCCCTTGACGACGTTGTCGTGCGCGAGGTCGATCAGGAGGTTCGCCTCGTGCACGAACCGCTTCTGCTGGAGCGCATCGGCGTGCAGCTCCTTGTGCATGATCTTCAGCGCCACGTCCCGGCCGGTCTTCCGCTCGCGGCCGTGGAAGACGACGGAGGTCCCGCCGAACCCGGCGTACGCGACGTAGTCGTACCCCGGCACCGGGGGCACGTCCTCGCCGCCGGTCGACTCCAGGAATCGGAATCGCTCGGGCGCGAGGAGCTGCAGGCCGGTCACGAGACGCTCGAGGGAGGCGTTGGCGTGACGAGGGTCCTGGGACGTGCCCATCACTCGGGCGGCGGCCTCTCGGTCGAGGTGCCCCTTCTGAACGAGGACGGCGAGGAATCGGACCTCGTCCTGGCTGAGCATCGGCTCTCCGAGCGAAACGCGGAAACGGCGGAGGATAACGCCGTCGAAGAGCGCCGGTCAAGGTGCGGCGGCGGCAACCGGCGGGGAGGTAAAGACCTCGGTCGGCGCCGTCGAAATGCCACCTCCCCTCAAGCGTGTTCGCCGATCCGGTCGATCCATCTCATCAAGAAGGAGGCCTGGAGCTCCTGACCCGAGGGAATCACAGTGCCGAATCGAAACGAGAGCCAGGTCGTCCTGAAGTACTGCGAGGTCATTGATGAGTTCATCAAGGTCCGCGTCTTCGCCGACGACGAGATCGGGTCGCTGGTCGACCCGGAGGGTGTGACCAACCGCCGCGCCTACCAGCGGTCGGTCGTCGAGGCGTCGGTCCTCGACTACCGGGAGACGGTCCTCCCGCTCTTCAAGAAGTTCAACCGCATCTACAAGCCGGAGGCGCTCGAGGACGTCCTGTACCAGATCTGCGTGGAGGTGAACCCGCACCTGGAGATCCACCAGGTCTCGCTCCCGATGAGCGGCGAGGAGGCGCAGGACACCGAGGAGTCGCGCAGCGTGCGCCGCGAGCTGCAGTCGAAGGTGTACGGCATCGAGCGGGACCTCATGCGGCGCGTGATCGGACAGAACGACGCGGTCCGCCAGATCTCGAAGTCGGTGAAGAAGGCCGCGGTCGGACTGAAGGACCCTCGCAAGCCGATCGGCGTCTTCCTCATGGTCGGCTCGACCGGCTCCGGGAAGACCGAGCTGGCGAAGGCGGTGGCGGAGCACCTGTTCGGCCAGTCGAGCCACATGGTCCGCATCGACTGCTCGGAGTTCGCGCTCCCCCACGAGTACGCCAAGCTGATCGGCGCGCCGCCCGGCTACATCGGCCACAACGAGGGCGGCTTCCTGACCGAGGCGGTGAAGGGGAAGCGCTCGTGCGTCGTGCTGTTCGACGAGATCGAGAAGGCGCACCACAAGATCCACAACCTGCTGCTGCAGGTGATGGACGAGGGGACGCTGACCGACGGCAAGGGGAACGTCGTCCGGTTCGACTCGACGTTGGTGCTGCTCACCTCGAACCTCGGCGTGTCGGAGGTCGAGGGGATCAAGAACCGCTGCGGCTTCGACCTCAGCAAGCGGACGACCCTCGCCCCCGCCGACCAGCACGCGGCGTTCCACGAGGCGATGCGCCAGACGTTCTCCCCCGAGTTCATCAACCGCCTCGACGACCTGATCGTCTTCAACACGCTCACCGAGAAGGACTGCCGCCGCATCGCGCGCATCCAGCTCGACGAGGTGTCGAGCTACCTCGCGGAGACCGGCGTCAAGCTGAGCTGGTCCCCGCCCGTGGAGGGCCTGATCGCCTCCGAGGGGTACAGCGAGGAGTACGGCGCCCGGGAGCTCCGGCGGATCATCAAGAACCGGATCGAGAGCCCGCTCGCCGAGCTCCTGCTCGACGGCCGGTACGGCGACGGCGACACCGTCCACGTCGCGGTCCGGAAGGGGAAGGTCCACTTCGAGGGACGCCGCGCCCGGCGCCCCCGCTCGCGCAAGGCGCTCGCCGCCCCCGCCGCCCCGGCCGACGGCAGCGAGGTCTGAGCCCCGGCCCCCGAGGCGAGGACTCAGTCCGTCCCGATCGACTCGACGTGTCCGACGATCGTCGCGTCGACCGGGACGAACGTCCGCTCGAGCGCCAGCGCCGCCTCGCGACCGCCGACCCAGGTGACCAGGTCCCCCGGACCGGCCTGGACGGCGTCGCAGGCGACGACGGTCCCTCCGACCGGCGCGAGCGCGTCGTCGAGCGGCTGGAGGACGAGCATCCGGACCCCCTCGAGGCCGGGCGCGCGGACCGTCGCGACGACCCTCCCGGTGACCCGCCCGAGCCTCACGCGCCGCCCTCTCCGGCCGGCGCCTGCTCGCTCCAGATCGCTTCCCCCTCGACGTCCCACGAGTCGACGATCGCCATGATCACCGCGTCGGCCGGGCGACCGTCGGTCAGGGTCGTCTGCCGCGCCGACGAACCGGAGGCGAAGAGGACCCGGTCCCCTCGTCCCGCGCCGACCGCGTCGACGGCGACCACGTACTTGCCCGTCGGGACGTTCCTCTCGTCGACCTCGCGCACGACCTGGAACTTCAGTCCGGTCAGCTTCTCGTCCTTGCGCGTCGCCACGACCGTCCCGACCACCTCGCCGATCAGCATCAGTACGCCCGTCGCTCGATGGTCGCGCTCGACCGCAGCTCGCGGAAGAGCTTCGCCGCCGCGAAGTTCCTGACCTCCCGCTCGATCTCGTCGTATGCCGGCCGCGGTCGGCGCTCGAGCACCTCCACCAGCCAGACGCCGTCCACGGTGCGGATCGGCCCGATCGGCGTCCGGTCGCGAGGGTCGTCCATCGCCGCCGCCACGACCTCCTCCAGCCGCGGCGCGCCGCGACGCAGGAATCCGAGGTCCCCGGCCTCCCGCATCGACTCCTCGTGCTCGGAGCGCCCGCGGGCGACGTCCTCGAGGGTCGTCCGCCCGGCCGTGACGCGATCCCTCACCGTCAGCAGCTCCTTCTCCGCCTCCTCGTACAGGCGGGGCGTGAAGCCGGCCACGGTCGCCCCTTCGTGGCCGGCCCGCAGGAAGACGCCGCGCAGCCGGACGGACGGGCCGTGGACGCGGTCGATCTCCTCGACGTGCAGGTCGTAGAACGACTTGAGCGAGTCCCCCGGCCAGCGCTCTTCGAGCAGCCGCTCCATGAGGACCTGGTTGCGGAACCGCGTGCTCCCCTTCAGCCACTCCACCGAGCGGCCGGTCTTCTCGAGCAGCTCCTCGAGCGACGCCCCGACGTACTTCGGGTCCCGGGCGACCGTCGACCGCCGGACGTCGATCGCCGCGTCGAGGTCCGTCTCCCGCAGCTCGATCCCCGCGTCGTGGGCCGCGCCCTCGATCACCCGGGTGTCGATGTACTCGGTCAGCAGGTCGCGCCGCTCCTTCGGGCCGAGGTCGCGCAGGTAGCGCCGCCCGAACGCCGCCTCCGGGATCGCGCGGCCGTTCACCCGCGCCACCTCCCCGGGGGCGAGGTCGGAGCGGTTGACGATCGCCTTCCCGACCCGGTCGCGGATCCAGAGGTTCGTCTTCGCGTACGGCACGTCCTCTCGCGACGGCACGTCGAACTCCCGCCGCGCCATCCGCTCGGCGAGGAGCGACACCTCCAGCTCGGCGAGGAACTCCTCCTTGGTCACCCCCTGCTCGGCCAGGACCTCCCCGAGCGACTTCGCCCGCCCGAGCGCCAGGCGCGCCCGCTCGGCGTTCTCGTCGTCGAGACGGCGGTAGCGGCGCTCGAGTTCGTCCCGGTCGACGGAGACGCCGGCGCGCTCGGCCTCGACGCGGATCACGGTCTGCTGGATCAGGTGCTCGAGGAGCTGCTGGGCGCGGGCGTCCGTGTGGAACTCCCGGCCGACGAACGCGTGGAACTCCGCCGCGGTGATCGGTTCCCCGTCGACGCGCGCCACGACGTCGCGAGGGAGTTCACCGCGCGCACCCCCGGCCGACGCGACGAGCACGCCGGCGGCGAGGAGGGCGCGGAGGGGCCGGTGCGTCATGCGCGAGACCTCCCGGTTCGAGTCTTCGGAGCGGATTCGAGGAGCCTACCAGGGGGGGTTCCCGGCGGTCCAGGACACCACCGCCACCGGCACTTGAGAATCCGTTCCCCGACCGAGAAGAAATCGAACCGTCGCAAGGCGTGAAGGCGAAGCGAGTTCGCGTGGAGACCGCCCGAGTTCCCCCTCCTCGACGGCCGCGAGGTCCGCGGGAGGACGAAAGAGGGTCTGTGAAGCACGGTCCTCCGCCGAACGGGCACGGCGCGGGGGCAGGGCCGGCGGGGCGTTCCCGCCGGCCCTTTTTTCGTCCCGGGACGCGCTCGGGCCGTCCCGACGCCCCGACGGCTTGAACGGAATCCCCGCCCCTTCGACGGCCGCGCGGCCCCGCCAAGAGGCGCTGCGACAGGGAGTTGAAGACCCTGGTGACCGACCGGCGGGCCGATTCGCGC